>NZ_CM001555.1:1349620-1388885 GCF_000275865.1 Methanofollis liminatans DSM 4140
ACGTGAGAGTTCTTGAAAACCGAGCAACCCCTGCCAGGTCGCCCCCCCCTCACGTCTGCTGGAACATCGCCGCCAGTTTGTCAGGTGAGAAGGAGAGGATCGTCGGGCGCCCGTGCGGGCAGGTGTAGGGGTTTTTCGTCCGGGCGAGCTGGTCGATGAGGCGGCGCATCTGCTCCCGCGAGAGGTGGTCGCCCGCGTTGATCGCCCCCCTGCAGGTGACGCGTGTCAGCACCGCCTCCCTTTTTCCCACGGGATCGGACGGGCTCTCCCTGACCAGGGCGGAGACGAGGTCCCTGATCACCTCGGGCTCTTCGAGTTTCCCGAGCTTGAGAAGATCTCAGGTGAGCGCATAAGGATAGGGTCTGTGCGCTGCTGATAGGTAACGGTCGATGTTCTACCGGCAGAGGCTGCTCGATTACCCGTACACGCACACACCGCCATCCCCGCACCGGGGGTTGCACCCCCCGGACCGCCGCGCGAGGATTGCCCCGGACATGAGGGACCGGTCAGGCCGGCGAGGCTTTCATCTATCCTCCCCCGATCACAGTTCTGCAGGGCAGCACGCCGATCAAAATCGTCCCCTCACGCGAGCGGCCGCAAAACACCCCCGCTCCTTCGCGTCCCTTCGCGTGAGATCTTCCCTCCCCATTCATCAGTGGAAACGCCCTCCACAGATGGTCAATCGCCTCGCGTGAGAGGCCGCGGAAAAAAAGAGTATCAGGAGATGGTCAGAGTCCCGGCGACCCGCAGGTTCCCGCCCTCCAGGTAGGTGACGACCGCCTTCGACCCCGGGAGGTACACCAGTTCCTTCTCCATCTCCAGGGTGACCTGACCGCCTGAGGCCGAGACGACCCGGGAAGGCTCGAACTGCATCCAGTGCCCGACATGGAGGACCATGCCCTCGGTGATCGGGGCCTTCCAGAAGGGCACCAGGTCGAGGCGTCCGCTGATCGCCGTCGTGCTCCGCAGGGCGGGGTCGTTGGAGAGGACGTAGCCGCGGCTGAGCTCCTCTGCCTCGACGCTCTTGAGGGCGAGGCCCACCCGGTCGCCGGTCTCCGCGTCCTCGAAATCGTCGTCGTGCTTCTGGATGGACCTGACGATGGCGGTCTTATGCACCGGGTGCACCTTTAAGTTGTCGTGCTTCTTAAGGTGTCCGTCGGCCACACAGCCAAGGATCACGGTCCCGATCCCGCGCACATTGAAGAAGTGGTCGATCGGGATGATGCAGGTCTTCTTCTGGTCGGCGAGGGAGCGTTCGATCCCGATCTGGTGGGCGGCGTCGAGGAGGCGATCGCGCAGGGTGATTGCATCCTCCTCCATGCACTCGTAGTTCTCCAGGACGGTGCCCTTCAGCAGGGGCCGGATCTGGTCGGGCGAGATGTAGTTCCTGAGGACCAGGAACCCTTTGCCGATCCCTGCGGCCTGGAGCATCAGGAGGCACTCGCCGAAGGTCGCGTTGAGGGCGTCCACGACGACGATCGCCGCGTCGGCCAGCGATGCGGCATAGAAGAGCGGTGCCAGGCGCTCGGGGTATCGGGTCGGCTCGATGAAGGTGACCGTGTCTGCGCCTTTTTTCAGGTTGTAAAAGGTGATATCGGTGCTCGTCCCTTTCTTGCCGAGATCCTTTGCATACCCTGCGGGGCCCATTACCGCCACAGTGAGGTTTGCCATAGTGGTTATCTATTGGCGGAAGAGCGGGATAATGCTTCTTCAGACCGAGATGGGCGATAGTTGTTTATAGGCACTCCCCAGAACAGGGATACAGGAATGGCCCGGCGGCTGAGTGAAGCAGAAGGGTATGCGCTTCTGGCGAAATACGGCATTCGAGTGCCGAAGCACGAGGTTGCGGCGAGCCGGGCGGATGCCGGGGCGATCGCGGAGAGGATCGGCTACCCGGTCGTGCTCAAGGTCGTTTCCCCGGATATCGTCCACAAATCCGATGTTGGCGGGGTTATAACCGGGATACAGGGTCGGCAAGAGGCCGAAAATACTTACGACGCCATCCTCACCTCGGTCGCCGCAGCAGATCCGGGCGCCGGTGTCGACGGCGTGATCGTCGAGGAAGAACTCCCGCAGGGCCTCGAGTTCATCGTCGGCGGGACGACCGACCCGGCCTTCGGGAAGGTGATCGCCGTCGGCGCCGGCGGGGTGCTCGTCGAACTCCTGGAGGACACCGCTTTCGGCCTCGCCCCGGTCTCCAAAGAGCGGGCGCGGGAGATGGTCCGTGGCCTGAAGGCCCACCGCCTCGTCCGCGGCTACCGCGGGGCGCCCCCCCTTGACGGGGAGGCCCTGGTGGAGGCGGTGCTGGCGGCATCCCACCTCTTTATGGAGGAGAAGATAGAGGAGTTCGATATCAACCCCCTGATCCTCTACGAGCAAGGGGCCTGCGCCGTCGATGCCAGGTTCATCGCCGGGGGAACGCCCGAGGCCCAGCGGGAGGAGCGGACCCCCTTCGTCCTCCCGTCGCCCAGCGGCATCGCCGTCGTCGGGGCGTCCTCCGACCCGGCAAAGATTGGCTACGCGATCCTGCGAAACCTCCTCCACTTCAGGGGCCGGGTCTTCCCGGTCAACCCGAAGTACGCGAGGGTCCTCGGCGTGCCTGCCTATCCCTCGGTCAGGGAGATCCCGGGCGAGGTGGATATGGCCGTGATCGCCGTCCCGGCTCCGCTTGTCGCCGGGATCGTCGAGGAGTGCGGGGAGCGGGGGATCGGTCTCGCCGTCATCGTCTCGGCGGGCTTCAGGGAGACGGGCGACGAGGGGCGGAGGCGCGAGGAGGAGGTGATCAGGGCCGCACGGGCGCACGGCGTCCGGGTGCTCGGCCCCAACTGCCTCGGCATCATGCTCCCGCACCTCGGCATCAACGCCACCTTCGATCCGATCTCGCCGAAGCCCGGACATATCGGCTTCCTCTCCCAGAGCGGGGCGGTGATCACGACGGTGGCCGACTGGAGCGTGCAGGCCGGCGTGGGGTTCTCGGCGGTCGTCAGCGTCGGGAACCAGGCAGACCTCGGTTTCCCCGACCTCCTCCAGGCGATCGCCGGCGATCAAAAGACGCGGGCGGTGATCCTGTACGTCGAGGAGATCAGGGACGGCAGGCGGTTTTATGAGGCGGCAAAGGCGGTGACCGCACGCCTCCCGGTGATCGCCGTCAAGTCAGGGGCGTCGGAGAAGGGGAAGGCGGCAGCATCATCCCACACCGGATCCCTCGCGGGCTCGCATGCAGTCTATGCGGCGGCGTTTCGCGAGGCCGGCGTGATCCTTGCAGGATCGCTTGAAGAGGCCTTCCAGGTCGGCGAACTCCTCGCCTCCGAGGGGTATCCGGGCGGGAACCGGTGCGTCGTTATCTCCGGTGCAGGGGGATTTGCCGTGCTCGCATCCGACTACGCGGAAAAATACGGCGTCTCGCTCCCCACGCTCCCCGAGGAGATCTGCCGCGAACTCGACGCTTTTCTGCCCCCGCTCTGGAACCGCGCAAACCCGATGGACATCATCGGCGACGGCGGGGCCGGGCGCTACGCGAAGGTCTTCGACGTCCTGATCGAGCACCAGGAGGCATGGGACATCGTCGTCGTCGTCACCGTCCCCTCGGCCGTCCTCAATCCCGTGGAGATCGCCTACGAGATCATCAGGTTCTCGAAGAAGACCGGGAAGATGGTGGTCGCCTCCCTCCTGGGCGGGGAGAGCATGGGGGCGGCGGTGCGGATCCTCAAAGACAACTGCCTTCCCAACTTCCCCGAGATCGAGGACGCCTTCAGGGCGATCGGGAGCGCCCTGAGCCTGCCGGCGCGGGAGCGAGGGGCGAGGCCGGCCTGCGAGAGAAGAGGTGGGGAGCGATGACCGGCGCCGTGGTGAGGCGTTCCCAGAAAGCAGGCCTCCCTCCGGGCTCGCTCGTCTACGTCGGCGACGAGGCGGCCGGAAAGACGACGATCGAGGTGATCGAGTACACCCCTGAGCGGATCGACGAAACATCGGTCCAGGATGCCGGGGACCTCGCCGCATACCACGGCCGCGACGCCGTCGTCTGGATCAACATCACCGGCCTCCATGAGGTCGGTGTCATCGAGAAAACCGGCGAGATCTTCGGGCTCCACCCCCTCATCCTGGAGGACATCTTAAACACCGAGCAGCGGCCGAAGATGGAGGACTACGACGAGACGATCTACGTCGTCATGAAGATGATCGGCTCCCTCGAAGACGGGAGGGTGGCGGACGAGCAGATCAGCCTCGTCATAGGCGACCGATACGTGATCTCGTTCCAGGAGCGGCCCGGCGACGTTTTCGATCCGGTGCGGGGCCGGATCAGGCTGCCGAAATGGCGGGCGCGGCGTCTCGGCGCCGACTACCTCGCCTACGCCCTCATCGACGCCCTCGTCGACGGATACTTCCATGTGATCGAGCGGTTCGGCGAGCGGATCGAGGCGGTAGACGACCAGATCATCGCCGATCCCGACCCTGAGACCCTCCGCTCCATCAGGGAACTGAGAAGAGAACTGATCTTTCTCAGAAAAAGTGTCTGGCCGATGCGCGAGGTCATCGCCGGGCTCGAACGAACGGATTCGACCCTGGTCACGCAGCAGACCCGCCTCTACCTCAGGGACGTCTACGACCACACGGTACAGGTGATCGACACCCTCGAAACCTACCGGGACATGGCGGCCGGCATGCTCGACATCTACCTCTCCAGCGCGAGCAACCGGATGAACGAGGTGATGAAGGTGCTCACGATCATCGCCACCATCTTCATCCCGCTCAGTTTCATCGCCGGTGTCTTCGGCATGAACTTCAGGAATATGCCCGAACTGGAATGGGGCTACGGCTATCCGACCTCCCTTGCCCTGATGGCCGGGGTCGCCCTTGTGCTGCTTATCTATTTCAGGCGAAAACGATGGATATGAGGTGAAAAGAGGGATCATGAAGAAAATACTGATCAATGCGCGAAAGGAGGACTACGAAAATCTTCTCCCTCTCTTCGAAGGGGTCTACCATGTGATCGTCCACGCGGACGGGGTCTACCAGGTCAAGGTCTTCGTGCCAGACAGCGACCTCGACGCCTTCATCGAACGGATAAAACCTGCAATCGACATGCGCTACCGGGAGAACCTCATCGAGGTGCTCTCCCCGGACTTTGTCATCTCGCCGTACCTGAAGAGGGCCGAGGAGAAGACAAAAACTCCTGAAAAGACGCCCATCGAAGAACTGCTCGACACCACAAAACCCTACCAGAAGTTCGATGCCGGTAAAGTCGTTCTCACCTCGATCGCGGGCATCATCGCCCTGACTGGCCTCTTCCTCAACAACGTGGCGATCATCATCGGCGCCATGCTCCTCTCCCCGATCCTGGGGCCGATCTACGGGTTTGCGATCAACATGGCGATCGGGAAGGCGCGCGACGGTATGCGGAGCATCGGCGTTCTTGCAGGGCTGCTCGCCTGTGTCTTCGCCCTCTCGGCCCTGACCACGTTCGCCCTCAACCTCGTCACGCCCCTCGCGATCACCTCAGAGATCCTCTCCCGGACCGAGGTGAGCCCAATCTACATCTTCATGGCGGTCCTGCTGGGGTTCGCGTCGGTGCTCGCCCTCGCGCGCGGGATGTCCGACCTGATCGCCGGCGTCGCCATCGCCGCCGCCCTCCTCCCGCCGACGGCGGTGATGGGGATCGCCCTTGCCATGATGCACCCCTACCTCCTCCCCTCGACAGTGCTCGTCCTGGAGAACGTCATCGGGATGATGGCCGGGGCGCTGATCGCGACTCTCACCCTCAGGATAGGGCCGCGGGAGTATTACGAGCAGGTCGCCGCCCGCCGGTTCATTACGAGAACGGTGCTCTTGATCGTCGTCCTTGCCGCGATCCTCCTCGCCCTCAGCATGGTGCTGACTCCGCTGGTCTGAGAGGCAGCGGGGGAGGGGGTCAGGTGCTTGCCCCGGAAGAGGGAGGGATGATCCCACGCTCTGGGCGCGAAGGGACGGGAAGGAGCGGGGGTGTTTTGCGACCGCTCGCGTGAGGGGACGATTTTGGTCGGCGTGCTGCCCTGCAGAACTGCGATTGGGGCTTGGATGGACAAGACACGCCGGCACGCCCATCCATCAATTTTTCATCAAAAGATGCGCCGCCCGGGCCTTCCTCGCATAGCCAGGGCAATCATGTGCGGGGGTCCGGGGGCAGAGCCCCAGCCCGAAGATAAGGGAAGGCGACCGGATCACGCTCGCACCCGGAAAAAGTGAGAGTTTCTACACGGTCAAAAAAAGAGGGTTCAGGGCCTTTCAGCTGATATCCACCCGCTCGCCGGTGGCCATGTAATGGATCTTCTCTGCCATGGCGCAGCAGTGGTCGCCGCAGCGTTCGAGATACCGGGCGATCATCACGTAGTCCATGCACCGGCCGATATTGCGCGGGTCCTCCATCATGTAGGTGATCCCCTCCCTGAAGACCGAGTAGCGGAGATCGTCGACTCGGTCGTCCCTCTCGGAGAAATCCAGGAGCAAGGAGGTGTTTCCCGACTCGTAGGCCTCCAGGGTGTCGTCGATCATCGAGAAGACAATCTCCGCCATGTGGGGGAGGTTGAGCATCCGGCCGAGGTGGCCTGAGGCGGCGAAGTCAGGGACGAGGATGGCGACATCTTTCCCGTATCTTCCTATCCGGTAAAACGCCGTGTTCATTTTGAGAGTGCAGATGATCGTCCGCAGGTCCTGCGCCATCGGCTGGTAGCGGGCGATGAGCGTAAGTAATCGTTCGTCGAAATGATCCGACCGTTCGGAGAGGTATTTTTTTCTTGCGTTGACGTCTGCCGCGAGGTCGAGATTGCCCGTCTTCAGGGCTTCAAAGGCGTCTTTCAGCATCTGGGCCGAGAAAGCGCCGTAATCGCAGAACTCGCGCTGCAGACCTTTCAGTTCTTCGTGAAATTTCTCGCTCATCTGGTCACCTTCAGCCGAACCGCCCGGTCACATAGTTCTCGGTCAACTGTTCGCGGGGCGCCTCGAAGATCTGGTCGGTTTCGCCGAACTCGATCAGTTTTCCCAGGTACATAAAGCCGGTGTAATCGCTCGACCGGGCCGCCTGCTGCATATTGTGCGTCACCATGATCACGGTATAGCGTTTCTTCAGTTCTTCGAGGAGGTCCTCGATCTTTGCGGTGGCGATCGGGTCCAGAGCCGAGCAGGGTTCGTCCATCAGGATCACCTCGGGCTCGACGGCGAGCGTCCGGGCGATGCAGAGCCGCTGCTGCTGCCCGCCCGAGAGGCCGAGCGCCGAGGCGTGGAGGCGGTCCTTCACCTCGTCCCAGAGGGCGGCGTCTTTCAGGCTTTTTTCAATGATCTGATCGAGGGTTTTTTTGTCCCTGATGCCGTGGACCCGCGGGCCGTAGGCGACGTTTTCGTAGATGGACTTCGGGAAGGGGTTGGGTTTCTGGAAGACCATGCCAATGCGTTTCCTGATCTCGACGACGTCGGTTCTGGGAGAAACGATGTCCTCCCCGTCGAAGAGGATCTCCCCCTCGACCCGCACGTTGTCGACGAGGTCGTTCATCCGGTTCAGGCACCGGATCAGGGTGGACTTTCCGCACCCGGACGGCCCGATCAGGGCGGTCACCCGGTTGCGCGCGAAGGAGATGTCGATCTCCTGCAGGGCGTGGTTATCCCCGTAATAGAGGTTGAGGCCTTTTGTGCTGATAATGGCTGCTTCTGTCGTCATATTCACCACCTGACGTTCTTCTGGTAGCGGCTCCTGATACCGATGGCGACGGCGTAGATCGCAACCACCAGGATAAGGAGCACAAGGGCAGTGCCGTACTGGTTTTTCGTCGCTCCCGGGACGTTTGTCGCCAGGACAAACAGGTGATAGGGGAGTGCCATCACCGGCTCAAAGGCCGACGTCGGGAGGAAACGTTTGGAAAATACCGCAGCGGTAAAGAGAATCGGCGCCGTCTCGCCTGCGGCCCGGCCGATGGAGAGGATCGTTCCGGTGAGGATGCCCGGCACGGCCGGCGGGAGGACGACCCGGCTGATCGTCTGCCATTTTGTCGCCCCGAGGGCGAGGCTCCCCTCCCGGAGCGAGGCCGGGACGCTCTTCAGCGACTCCTCGGTCGTCCTGATGATCGTCGGGAGGATCATGAGCCCGAGGGTGATCATGCCGGCAAGGAGGGAGACGCCGAAGTTGAGGAAGATCACCAGGAAAGCAAAGCCGAAGAGGCCGAATACGATCGAGGGCATGCCGTTGAGGAGATCGATCCCGGTCCTGATGATGTCGGTGATCCGGTTGCCTCCCCGCGTGTATTCGGAGAGGTAGATCGCCGCCCCGATCCCGATGGGAAGGGCGAAGGCGATCGCCCCGGCGACGAGGTAGAGGGTGCCGACGATGGCCGGGAAGATCCCGCCGGCCCGGCCGAGGTCGCGGGGCGGCTGGGTGAGGAACTCCCAGGTCAGCGCCGGGAGGCCGTTGACGATGATGTAGAGCAGGATGATCCCGAGGACGCAGAGGACGGCGGCGATCGCCCCCCATATCAGGCTAAAGGCGATCTTCTGCGAGACCTTCGGGGATATCCGGTCTTTTACAAAGAGGAGGAACGCCAGGGAGGCGAGCAAGGCGATGGCCGTGAGAGGCGCAAAGAGGTACATGACGATCAGAACAGCCAGGAGGACCAGAACGGCCCTGAACACGAGTTTGAGGCGCTCGCTCTCCGGCGAGAACAGGGTGCGTCCGGAAGCTTCAGCCCCGTGCTTCGACCTGATGTGTTTGAGGATAGCAACGGCCGAGAGGTTCACGATCAGGGTGATGGCGAGCAGCACGACGGCGACGGCGAAGAGGGCGCTGTAATGCATGCTTCCGACGGCGACCTCGCCCATCTCGATGCCCAGGGTGCCGGTGAGGGTCCTGACCGGCGAGAGGACGTTGGTGATCGGTTCGGGAATGACGGCGGCGTTGCCGCAGACCATGATCACGGCCATCGTCTCGCCGATCGCCCGGCCCATGCCCAGGATCACCGCCGCCGTGATCCCTGAGATCGCCGAGGGGACAAGGACGCGGCTGATCGTCTGCCAGTGGGTGGCGCCGAGGGCGAGCGAACCCTCCTTGAACATCCGGGGGACCATGTTCAGGGCGTCCTCAGAGACCGAGATGATCGTCGGGAGGGCCATGATCCCGAGCAGGATGGAGCCAGCAAGCCAGCTCTCCCCGGAAGGAACGTCAAAGGTGAGGCGGAGCCAGTCTGTCAGGATGATCAGGCCGAAAAAGCCGTACACCACTGAAGGGATGCCGGCAAGAAGTTCGATCGCCGGTTTTGCCACGGCCTTTACTTTTGAGGGTGCAAGCTCTGAAAGATAGACGGCACTCGCAAGCCCGAGCGGGACGGCGATCGCCATCGCCCCCAGGGTGACGAGGATGGTGCCCACGATGAGAGAGAAGACGCCGTACGACGGTGTTGCCCCGGTCGGGTTCCAGGTGCTCCCGGTGATCAGGTCCAGGACGCCGACGGTCTGGAAGAGCGGGATGGAGTCCCTTACCAGGAAGAATATGATGAAAAATACGCTGAGGACGGCAAACGACGCGGTCGCGAACCAGAGGCTCCGGATGAACTTCTCCTTCCAGCCATGCATATAATAACCCGATGGAAAACGTCCGGACGATACTCTCCGAATATCTTCTAACATCATTGTTCACCACAGGAAAGAGGAAAAATGGTCTTCTGAAGGCCGGGTGTGGAGACCGGCCGGTTCAGATGCTCTCCGGATGCCTCATGATTCGACTCTTCAGGCTGAGACAAAGCCTTCCTCTTCGACGATCTTCTGGCCGGCAGGGCTCAGGATGTAGTCGAGGTAGTCCTTCGAGAGACCGGAGGCCTCGCCCTTTGTGAACATGTTGAGGGTGCGGGCGATCGGGTAGTCGCCGCTGGTGACGGTCTCGATCGACGGTTCGACCAGTGTGCCGTCCGCATCGATCTTCAGGGCCTTCACCGTGGCGTCGAGGTAGCCGAGGCCTACGTAGCCGATGGCGCCAGGCGTCTGGGCGACGGTCTGTTTCACCGCACCGTTGGAGTTCTTCTCGAGCTGGGTGCTGACATAGTCGGCCTTTTCCATGACCTTCTCAGAGAAGAATTCGCGGGTGCCCGAGGAACTGTCGCGGCCGATGACGACGATTGTCATGTCTGAACCGCCGAGTTCTTTCCAGTTCTTGGTCTCGCCGGTGTAGATCGCCTTGATCTGCTCGGTGGTGAGGGAGTTCACGGCGACGGCCGGGTTGACGATGACGGCGATGCCGTCACGGGCGACGACGTACTGGACAAGGTCGGGGTACTTCTCCTTTTCGGCGGCCTTGAGGTCGCGGGAGGCCATGCCGATGTCGGCGGTTCCCTCACCGACGGCCTGGACGCCGGCGCCGGAGCCACCGCCGCTGACCTGGATGTCGGCATAGGCGTTGGCGTCCATGTAGGATTCCGCCGCCTTCTGGGCGATCGGGAGGACCGTCGTCGAACCGGTGACCGAGATGCTCTGCACGGTCGGGGCGGCCGTGGTGGACGGAGTCGTTTCACCGCCGTTGCCGACACACCCGGTGAAGAGGGTGGCAAGGACGAGGAGCGCCATGACCGGCGCGACAAGGAACCTGAAAGTTTTACTCTCCAATGGATTTCACCATAGTAATCTCGGCAGACGCGGTTATAATCTGATTCGAATTATACTATTTGTCTGAATATAATTCATGGAAAGTATATGTCGGTATAGAGAGAAAAGCAGAATATATACCTATATGGAAACACTATACACTATCATGGAAATCCGGAAAGTCCAGATCACCGGCGGGTCATCCTATATTGTCTCCCTCCCGAAGGAGTGGATAAAGGCCTCCAGGATCGGGAAAAATGATCCTGTCGGCCTGATCGTTCAGCCTGACGGCACCCTTCTGGTCACGCCGAAGATCGAACAGGAGGCAGTCCAGAGAAAGAAAGAGTTGCGGGTGAACGCAACCACCGATCAGACCTATATCCTGCGCTGTCTTATCGGGGCGTACATCTCGGGCTATACGACGATCGTCCTCTCTGCACAGGGGCGCCTGCCGCCGTCCATTCGATTGCGCGTGAGGGAGTTCACGCAGATGGCGATCGGGCAGGAGGTCGTGGAGGAGACCGAGACCTCGATCACGATCAAGGACCTGCTGAACCCCTCTGAGATGCCGTTCCAGAATACGATCCGGAGAATGGCCGTCATTGTCAAAGCGATGCAGCAGGACGGGGTCGAGGCGCTGAGGAGCGGGAATGTCGCACTTGCCGGGGATGTCGTTGCGCGCGACAACGACGTCGACCGCCTCCAGTGGCTCATCGCCAGGCAGTGCAACCTCCTGCTGACCGATGCAAACCTCGCCAGAAAGATGGGGATCAGCCCCCAGATGGCGATGAACTATTTCCTGATCTCGCGGATCATCGAGCGTATCGGGGACCACGGGACGCGGATCGCAAAGAACGCGATCGAGTTCCACCAGGAGGGTTCAAAGGGCGAGGTGGTCGAGATGATCGGCACGGCAAGTGCGACCGCCTCAAAGATCTTCGACCGGGCGATGGAGTCGATGTTCGGTCAGGACCTGGAAGGGGCCAATGCCACGATCGAATGCGTCGAGGATCTCGAGGTGCAGGCGAGGGCGATCAACAGGGAAGCGCTGAAATTCGATGCGGCGATGGCGACGGCGATTGTGTCCATTTCAGACAGTATCCGGAGAATCGGAGAATATTCAGGGGATATCTGCGAGAACATCATCAATAATCTGGTCAACGAGGTATGAATCCCACGGGATAAGGTAAAATATCAGATACTCCGTATCTTCCCCGATGAATATGACTGAAAATGACAGCGTGGTGGAGGTCTCTGACACCACATGGGAGCGTGCGATAGAACGGGGGACGCTCCCCGCGGTGGTGATGTTTTACAGCGAAACGTGCCCGTTTTGCAAGCAGATAGAGCCGTTTTTCAGGCAGTTCGCCAGGGAGTTCGGGGAGAAACTCCTCTTCGCCAGGCTGAATGTCTCTGAAAACCCCTGGACCCTCGAACGCTATGCGGTGCGCCAGACGCCCACCTTTAAGTTCTTCTGCACGGGAAAACCGGTCCAGGAAATCATCGGAGCGGCATTTCCTGCACTTCTCAAGAGAAATATCGAGGAGTTTCTCAAGCACGGGGAAGGGTGCGCCCGGAGCAGCACCGAGATCGATTACGAGATCACCGGGTATGGATAGACGAAAGACCGATGGATGACCCGACCTCTCCGAGGCGAGGGGAAGAACAACAATTGAATAGATTGAATAAAAAATGGGGATTAAATATCGATTCATTCTATTGGCCCTGTGGTAAAAATAGATAATATTAAATATCATTATATTTAACTATTATATAGGAGGATACAACCGTCTCAGGCGACACGTCCCCCCCGTAAACATGTGTCTTTTTTCTGAGACGATCTGTCCCTCCCTTTTGTGATATTCCTGATCTGATACGTCACGCGATCACGTCTGCTCCATAACGATCGATCTTCTTCACGAATAGACCGCTTCTCCGCCAGCACTTCAGGCACCGCTCTCCACCGGTCAGGAGGAGAGAGATCCTCACTCGCTATCCTCGTGAACTTCTTTTATCTTTCCCATTCGCTTGCATCCATAAGCCCAAAGAAGAAGTACAGGCACCGCCTCCGAGAGATATCATTATATAGTAGTTCATGCTGTATTGGTTCTCGGGGGACACATGAAAGGCCTTATTCTCTCCGGCGGCCATGGCGTCAGACTGAGACCGCTGACCTATTCACAGCAGAAACAACTGATTCCCATCGCCAACAAACCGATCCTCTTCTACTGCATCCAGGATCTCATCGACGCCGGCATCCACTCGATCGGCATCGTTGTGGGACCGAACAAGGAGCAGGTGATCAGCGAGGTAACGGCGCAGGACTGGGACGCCGAATTCGAGTTTATCACCCAGGACAGACCGGGAGGTCTGGCCCATGCGGTAAAAATATCGCAGCAGTTCCTCGGGGACGACCGGTTCGTCATGTACCTCGGGGACAACATACTTCTCGGCGGGATTAAAGGTTTCGTGGATGATTTCAGGAGGTCTGATGCGAAAGCCAGCCTGCTCCTGACAAAAGTCGATCACCCGGAGCAATACGGGGTCGCCCTCGTCAACGAGCAGGGGAAGGTGATCCTCCAGCTCCTCGAAAAGCCGAAAAACCCTCCGTCAAACCTCTGTATTGTCGGCATCTACTGCCTGACGCCCGAGATCTTCGAGGCGATCGAGAGCATCAAACCCTCGTGGCGGGGAGAACTGGAGATCACCGACGCTCTCCACTGGCTGATCCTTCAGGGCCGGTCGGTGACGTATGACCTCGTCAGCGGGTGGTGGAAAGACACCGGGAAACCTGAAGACCTCATCGATGCGAACCGCCTTGTCCTCGACGCCCTGCCCGGCATGAACGGGAACGGGGCATGCCTGGAGAACGTCAAGAACAGCACGGTGTCCGGAAGATGCAGGATCGGCAAAAACACGGTGATCAAGGACGGTTCGGTCATCAGGGGCCCGGTGATCATCGGCGACGACTGTATCATATCGAACACCTATCTCGGGCCGTACACCAGCATCGGGAACAGTTCGGTCCTCTCCAATACCGAGATCGAGGATTCCATCATCATGGAGGGGGCGGCGATCTCCAATACAGAACGGATCGTCGAGAGCCTCATCGGGAAGAACGTCACCATCGAGAGAGACGGCCGCCTTCCTGCAGGGAGTAAGTTTGTGATCGGAGATAACTCGAACGTGACCATTTGAACCGGAGGGACAATCCATGAAAATCGTTATTACCGGCGGCGCCGGATTTATCGGCTGTAATTTTGTCAGGCACATGCTGGACCGCCACCCTGAGAGCGAGATCGTCGTGCTGGACAAACTCACCTACGCGGGGAGAATGGAGAACCTGGAGGACGTGATGGACCGGATCACCTTCATCCAGGGGGATATCTGCTCGAAGGACGACGTGAACCGGATCGGCGACTGCGATCTCCTCTTCAACTTCGCCGCCGAGACGCACGTGGACCGGTCGATCAACGACGCCGGTGTCTTCGTCCGCACCGACGTGATCGGCACGCACACGCTTCTGGAGCATGCCCGGACCCACGAGGTCGGGCGTTTTGTCCAGATCAGCACCGACGAGGTCTACGGGAGCGTGGCATCGGGATATTCAAAGGAGGGCGATCGCATGCAGCCGTCTTCTCCGTATTCGGCGAGCAAAGCCGGGGCCGAGATGCTTGTTGCGGCATATGCCACGACATACGGCCTTGACACCGTGATCACGCGGAGTTCCAACAATTTCGGCCCGTACCAGTTCCCTGAAAAACTGATCCCGGTGATGATCCTGCGGGCGCTCCAGGACCGGAGCCTGCCCATCTACGGCAACGGGATGAACGTGCGCGACTGGATCTACGTGACCGACAACTGCGAGGGGGTCGCCGTCGCCGGCGAGGAGGGGAGATCGGGCGAGGCATATAATATCGGCGGGGGAAACGAGCGGACCAACCTGGAGATCGTCCGCACGATCCTCTCGATCCTCAAAAAACCCGAGTCCCTCATCGAGTACGTGGCCGACCGGCCCGGCCACGATATGCGATATGCCCTCGACTGCTCGAAGATGCAGGAGCTGGGGTGGCAGCCGAGGCACCGGTTCATGGACGCCATCGAGTTGACCTGCGCCTGGTATGCGCAGAACCGCACCTGGTATGCGCCGCTCCTTGCAACGGCCATCTGACCTTTTTTTCAGGAGGAGTGCGACGGCTGCAGATCCCGCCCTTCCTCCGCGTCGCCTGTCCTGATGAGATACAAATACGTCCTCCCGCATCCAAGATCCATGGAATGGTTGTGCAGCAGACCGACAGGATCGCCTCGATGATCGCCGCCCATGCCTCTGAACTCGATGCGCTCGGTGCGTACCCGGAGGAAGAACTTGTCGAGGTCATCAGGGAGGTCGGTTTCTCCTGCACCTGCTGCGGCAGGTGCTGCACCCGCGCCTTCAACGATCACGTCTTCCTCCTCGAATCTGATGCGGAGACGGTGCTGGAGGTGGACCCCGCGGCACTGATGCCGGCCCCGTACTTCGAGTTCTGCGACCAGGACGGCCGGTTTTACGTCCCGGGCTATGCGCTCAGGACACAGGAGGACGGGAGATGCGTTTTTCTCTCGGCGGAGAACCGCTGCACGATCTACGACCGGCGGATGAGCATCTGCAGGGTGTACCCGTATATGCTCCACCGGGAGGCGGACGAGGATGGAAATGTCGACTGGAGGCAGATCAGCGGCTTGAACCTCCACGGCGAATACGGGGCTGAGATCGACGAGGACGAGGCGAGAGGGATCGCGCGCGCGGTGATCGCGTACGAAAAGGCGTTTCTCAACCAGGAGATCGCATTCCTGGAAACCCTCAGGGCGTATTTCTCGGCGAACAACCTCAGGCATGTGCAGAAGGTCTACGACCGGCAGATGGCGCGCTTTAACAACGGGGAGGAGGTCGAGGTGAGGGTCTTTTTCAGGGGAGAGTTCTCCCGGACGACCGCACGGTGCACGGATTACGGCATCGTGCCGGTGGCCCGCGGGAAACGGCGGTGAGGGGGCGGTCATCCCTGTCACGGGGCGATGGGAGGCAGGACCATCGCCATGTTTTTTATCAGAAACGACAAACAGGGTAGTGCATCGTGCCCCAGTGGCTTAGTGGTATAGCGGCTGACTTGTAATCAGCAGGTCGCGAGTTCAACTCTCGCCTGGGGCTTACAGACCTGCAGTTCAAATCCTTTTTCGCTCCTTCACCCTTCTATCCTGCACACCCCGATCATCCCCACACCCCGTTGTCCCTCATCGGTGTCGCACAAGATCGTTTGTGAGACATATTGTGCATGTTATGTCGCACAAACGGGGTCACAGGATAAGGATATATTTCAACCCTCCTCCCGCTCTCTTCTGTGCAGGTGCCGAAATGCGTATCGGATCGGCATTCTGATACGCACAAACAGATTCATCGGGACCAGAATACTCGCAATCTCCCTGCTCCAGCGATCCCGAACCGGCAGGTGAGCGTCGCAATATATTTATATCGCCATACCCTCTCCCACGTTGCTCAATCACACGAGCAGGGTGATGACCATGATCCGTACACTATCGGCAATGGTGATCCTTCTCCTCCTCCTCTCCGCCCTGAGCGTCCCGGCAGCCGCAGCCGGCGGAAGCGGCGGCTCGGACGGAGGGGGTGCAGGGGGATCGGACGGAGCGGGCAACAGCGACAATTCGGCCGGAGACGGGGCCGCCCCATCCGAAGGCCCGCAGGCCCAACCGCTGCAGGAGGAGCAGGAGCGCAAGCAGCAGACGACCGTCGAACAACCCGGCGTCCAGATCAACCAGCAGGACCGGGACCAGACCCAGGGCAGGACCAATGTCAGCACCGATGATGAAACTATCATCCTCCAGAGAGACCGCGACCATTTCCTCCAGCAGGTGGAAATGCGGCAACAGAACCTCCCGGCCGAGCCTGAGCGGGCACAGGTGCACACGGCGCTCTATGCCTTCTCCATCGCCGGCAACGTGACCGGCAGGGACGGGCCCGAACTCGCCCGCCTCGGGGCAGAGATGAACACCTCGTTCGCCGCTGCATACGCCGCAGAGGAGCAGATCAAAAACCAGAACTCCCTGATGCGCATGCTCTACGGCGGGGACCGGGAGGCCGCCGGCCTGCTGGTCCAGTATGCCGACCAGAACCGGCAACGCATCCAGACAATGGAGCAGCTCATCGCAAACTGCTCGGACTGCGACCCGCAGGTGCGCCTGATGCTGGAAGAACAGGTGCAGGTGCTCTCGCAGGAGCAGAACCGGCTCATCACCCTCGGGCAGGAGGAGCAGGCCGATAAAGGACTCTTCGGCTGGCTATTCTGAGGACGGGGTGCGTCGAAAGGAGCCGGTCAGGTCACCGCCCTGACCGATGACGACCGTTCCCCCGATAAGTTCCGGGGAGCGGTCACGCTTTTTCCTCAAAGGCCGTGCAATCGTTTTGCCGTGCGCGATAGGCGGCTTCTCCCCGCCCGGTCCACCAGACGCCCCGCACCATAAAGGCAGGAGTGCCGTTCCCCCCGGGGAAAGTGCTTTATAGTCACCAAAAAATATGCCGGGTGTCCACAGGTCCGTATACGGACGACGATCCTGAGGTATGAGCATATGGTGCGCGTAAAAGATATTCCCGAAGGGACGCGGTGGCTCATGGCCACCCATGTCCTGACCCGCCTGGTCGTAGCCCTTGGCCAGGGGACCGCCGAAGGTACAGAGATCCCACCCCATCTAGAGCGGCTCTTCTCCGAGATGGGCGATGAGATCCGGATCATCGCCGACCGCTACAGCATGCCGCGCGAGCACGCCTCCGACCTGGTCCAGACCCTGGGCGCCGTCTCGGTCATCCTCTTCGGGCCGGCGTTCGAGACGCGGTTTATTGAAGGGTTTCCCGAAGAAGCGGTCATCAGACTGACCGAGTGCGCCATGTTCAGGGATGAACCCGGGAGCGAGGTCTCTCCCTCCCGTGTGAATGCCGTCTGCACCGCCTATGTGAAGCACGCGATCGAGGCCCTGAACCCGGACTATGCGATCACCACCACGCGGGCGCGGTGCGGCGGGGACCCCTTCTGTGAAATGGTCATCACGAGAAAGAAAGGCTGACGCCATACGTCGTCCCAAAACCGGGGCACATCCGTCCATAGGCGAGGAAACACCGTGACCGAAAAAACCGACCCACCTGTAGCGGTGCCCTGGCACGCCCTGCCCATCGACGAGACGTATGAGCGGCTGAGCACCGGTTCCCGCGGCCTCTCCTCGGAGGAGGCCGCCCGCCGGCAGAAGCAGTACGGCAAAAACGTCCTGCCGGCCGCACGACCCCCCGGCCTTGCTGAGATCGTCCTCCACCAGTTTAAAAGCCCCCTGATCTACATCCTCCTCGTCGCCGGCGTCATCTCCGTGCTGATCGGCGATGTAAAAGACGCCGGGTTCATCATGCTCGTCGTCCTCATCAACGCCGTCATCGGGACGGCACAGGAGTGGAAGGCCGAACAGAGCGCCCTCCAGCTCCAGATCCTCCTGCAGGTGATGGCGAGCCTCCGGCGGGACGACGCCTGGCGCTCCCTCCCTGCCGAGGAGGCGGTCATCGGCGACCTCGTGCTCCTGGAGTCGGGAAACCGGGTTCCTGCCGACATCAGGCTCCTGCACGCAGCCAACCTGACCGTCGACGAGTCGCTCCTCACCGGCGAGTCGGCCGCCGTGCAGAAGACGGTGGGGGTGCTCAGGGAGAAGATCCCGGTGAGCGACCGCTCCAACATGGCCTATGCAGGGAGCACGGTCGTGACAGGGCGGGGCTGCGGCGTGGTCACCGGGACCGGGACCAGGACCGAGGTGGGGATGATCGCCCGCGCCGTCTCAGGGACCGAATCGGCAAAACCCCCGCTCCTGATCAGGATGGAGGAGTTCTCCCGCAAGGTGGGCATCCTGATCATCGCCGCAAGCATGGTGATGGCCGCCGTCGCCCTCTCGAAAGGAACGCCCCCGGTCGAGGTATTCTTCCTTGCGGTCGCCCTGGTGGTCGCGGCGATACCCGAGGGCCTCCCGGTGGCGATCACCGTCGCCCTCTCGATCGCCGCCTCCCGGATGGCCAGGCGCAACGTCATCGTGAGAAAACTGGCTGCCGTGGAGAGCCTCGGGAGCTGCACCACCATCGCCACCGACAAGACCGGGACGCTGACCGTCAACCAGCAGACGGTGCGGGTGCTTCTCATCCCCAAAGCAGAGCCGATCGAGGTGAGCGGCGCCGGCTACACCCCCGAGGGGGAGATCCTCCTCGCCGGCACCGCCGCCCTCCCGGCCCCGATGACTGCCGCCGTCCGGCGCCTCGCCCGCGCCGCCGTGATCTGCAACGAGGGCTCCCTGTACAGGGAAGATAGCCAGTGGGTCCACCACGGCGACGCGATGGACGTGGCGTTCCTCTCCCTCGCCTACAAGGCCGGCCTCGAACCTGACCGCGTCAGAAACTCGGTCCTGAAGGTGGCCGAAGTCCCCTTCGAATCAGAACAGATGTACGCCGCCGTCTATTATCGCGAGGAAGGCGACACCCAGGTCCATCTCGCCGTCAAGGGCGCACTCGAGGCGGTCCTCCCGCACTGCACCACCATGACCACGGCAGACGGGGCCGTGCCCATCGACGCCGGCGCCGTGGAGCGCCACCTCGTCGACCTGATGGAGAACGGCTACCGCGTGCTTGTCGTCGCCGAAGGAACGGTTTCTTCGCCGCCGGGCGACGACCCTGAACTGGAGGACGCACGCCCCGACCTCTCCCTCCTCGGCCTGGTCGGGTTCATCGATCCCCTCCGGCCCGACGTCAGGGAGGCGGTCGGGGTGGCGCATGGGGCCGGCATCGACGTGGTGATGATCACCGGCGACCACCCGAGGACGGCGCTCACCATCGCCCGCGAACTCGATATCGCCCGGTCCGTGGAGGAGGTGATGACCGGGCAGGAACTCGAAGGCCTGGGAGACCCGACCCTCCCCTCCTACGCGACGGCGATCGACCGTATCCGGGTCTTCGCCCGCGTGAGCCCGGTCCAGAAGATGGAGATCGTCGACCTCATGGTCAGACGCGGCCATTTCGTCGCCGTCACCGGGGACGGGGTCAACGACGCCCCGGCGCTGCGGCGGGCGAACATCGGCGTTGCCATGGGGTCAGGGACCGACGTGGCGAAGGACACCGCCTCCATGATCGTGACCGACGACAACTTCTCATCCATCGTCGCCGGGGTCGAGGAGGGGCGGTTCGCCTACGACAACATCAGGAAGGCGACCTACCTGCTCATCTCCACCGGCCTCTCCGAGGTGGTGCTCTTCATCCTGGCCCTCCTTGCCGGCCTGCCCCTGCCGCTCCTGGCCGTGCAGCTCCTCTGGCTGAACCTGGTCACGAACGGCATCCAGGGGGTCGCCCTCTCCTTCGAGGCCGGAGAAGAGGGGGCGATGCAGAGACGGCCGCGGGACCCCGAAGAGGGCATCTTCAACGCCCTGATGCTGAAGGAGACCCTGCTCTCCGGGATGACCATCGGGATCGTCGCATTCTCCACCTTCTGGTGGCTGATCGGGACCGGCATGGAAGAGTCCGCCGCCAGGAACCTCCTCCTCCTGCTGATGGTCCTCTTCGAGAACTTCCATGTCTTCAACTGCCGCTCGGAGTACCGCTCCCTCTTCAGGGTCCCGCTACGGAACAACACCGTCCTGGTCGCAGGCGTGGTCCTGATGCAGGGGCTGCACATCCTCTCCCTCCACGTCCCCTTCATGCAGGACCTCCTCGGCCTCGCCCCGGTGAGCCTTGAGCAGTGGTTCACCTGCCTGGTCGTCGCCGGCATCGTCATCGTCGTGATGGAGGCGTTCAAGTGGTTTGAATTCCGGAACGGGCCCGCAGGTGGGAGGGGGCAGGCAGGATCTGCCGCCTGACGAGATCTGCCCGGGGGCATCACCGCCCCCTGACCGCACTTCAGGATGAGGAAAAATAGATCACGTTCTCAGGTGACATGGTCTTCAGGATGTGCTTAGAGTGATGCAGGACTACAAAGAGACCTTTAAGGAGGTGCTGCAGGCCATCCTGCCCATATGTATTGTGATCCTGCTCCTTCAGGTATTCCTGCTGGGGGCATCGGTCACCGAGGTCCTCGAGTTCATCTTCGGGGCCGCCATGGTGGTCGTCGGGATCGCCCTCTTCCTGATCGGCGTCAAGATCGGCCTGCTCCCGATGGGCGAGGCGATCGGGGCCGAGATGCCGAAGTCGGGTTCTTTGCTGATCATCGTCGCGGTAGCCTTTTTCTTCGGGTTCCTGACCACCGTCGCCGAACCTGACGTGCGTGTCCTGACCATGATGATCGACTCTGTCTCAGGCGGCGGGATCGCACAGACCCCGACGATCCTGGTCATCGCCGTCGGGGTCGGTTTCTTCGTCGCGACCGCTATCCTGCGGATCATCTACAGGGTCCCGATCATGTACCTCCTTGCCGCGGGCTACGGCGGGGTGATCCTCCTCTCCTTCATCACGCCGCCCGAATTCCTCCCGATCGCCTTCGACGCCGGGGGCGTGACGACCGGGCCGATCACGGTCCCATTCATTCTGGCCCTGGGGGTCGGCGTCACCTCTGTCCTCGGGGGGCGTTCCGCACTCTCCGACGGGTTCGGGCTGATCGGGCTCGCCTCCATCGGCCCGATCCTGGGGGTCATGCTGATGGGGGTGGTCACGGCCCTATGAACGAGTTCTCTCCCCTGGAGGGGATCGGGCACGTCGTCCTCGACGTGATCCTCGCCCTGGCCCCTCTCGTCCTCTTCTTCATCGCCTACCAGGTCATCTCCCTCAGGCTGCCGCGGGCCTATGTGACCAGCCTGTTCAAGGGGATCGTCATCACCCTGATCGGGATGGTGCTCTTCTTCCAGGGCGTCGCCATCGCCTTCATTCCCGCGGGGCAGAGCATCGGGGCGTACTTCGGGTCGTCCGACTACGTCTGGGCCCTCGTCCCCTTCGGGTTCTTCCTGGGGTTCCTGACGACCTACGCAGAACCGGCCGTGCGGGTGCTCTGCTACCAGATCGAGCAGTCGTCGAGCGGCTACATACGGGGGTCCCTGATCCTGTACACTCTCTCGTTCGGGGTGGCCGTATCGGTCGGCCTTGGCATGGCGCGTATCATCTATGGATTCTCGTTTCTTCCTCTCATGATCGCAGGATATATCCTGGCAATCCTTCTCATCAGGTTTGCCGACCGGGACTTCGTTGCGATCGCCTTCGACTCCGGGGGCGTTGCGACCGGACCGATGGCGGTGACCTTCCTGATGTCGCTGGCCGTCGGGGTGGCGGCGTCCTTGGAGGGGAGAGACGCTGTGACCGAGGGGTTCGGGCTCATCGCCTTCATCGCCCTGGCGCCGATCCTCTCGGTGCTGGTCCTCGGTATCCTCTTCAAACACAAAAAAGGTGGAAAGACATGATCTGTGAAGGGTGTAAAGACCTGATCGTCACGATTGTAAAGAAAGGCTGGGCCGACCAGGTGATGCAGGCGGCGCGCAATGCAGGTTCGGAAGGGGGCACGGTCCTGATGGGGCGGGGCACCGGCATCCACGAGATGCAGTCGTTTCTCGGCATTCCCATCGAGCCCGAGAAGGAGATCGTCCTGATCGTCGTGGAGCCCGAGCAGACCGACGGGGTGCTGGATGCGATCTCTGCAGCGGCCGAACTCGACCAGCCCGGTATGGGGATTGCATTTGTCATCCCGCTCTCGCGGGTGGCAGGGCGGGTGCATATGCTCCGCAAAAAGGAGGAGGAGGAAGGGGGCCCATGAACGCCTGAGAGCGCCCGGGGGGAGGCGCCAGATTATTAACTCCCGGAGCGCAGGACTGGAACATGGAACAGTGGTCATCGCGGGCCGGGTTCATCCTGGCCGCCATCGGTTCCGCGGTCGGGATCGGAAACATCTGGCGGTTCTCCGCGGTGGTCGGGCAGAACGGCGGCGGGGCCTACCTGGTCCCCTACCTGATCGCCGTCTTCCTCTGCGCCTTCCCCCTCATGGTCCTCGAACTCGCCATCGGGCGGCACTTCCACGGCACCGTGGTCAGCGCCTTCAGGTCGGTGCGGCCGCAGTTCCGGATCATCGGATGGCTCCTCTGCGGCATCGTCTTTCTGATGCTCTCCTACTACCTGGTGATCACCGGGTGGACCCTCGGCTACGCTCTGACCTCCCTGGGGGGCGAGCCCCTCCCCTTCTCCCGTTTCACCGCTGGATGGCTTCCGGTCCTCCTGTTTGTGGTTGCCGCAGGGATCAGCGGGATCGTGGTATCCCTCGGGATCAGGGAGGGGATCGAGCGGATCTCGACCGTCCTGATCCCGGTCTCGGTAGGTATCCTGGTCGTTCTCCTGCTGTATGCGGCCACCATGCCCGGCTTTGTCCAGGGAGTCTCCTTCCTCCTCACCCCCGACTTCTCGGTCCTCGGCGACCCCCTCCTCTGGAGTGCGGCCTTCGGCCAGGCCTTCTTCTCCCTCTCGGTCGGCACCGGCATCCTGCTCACCTACGGGGCATATGTGCGCCCGGGGGAGAGCATCGCGGGTTCGGCCCTGATCATCACCCTTGCCGACGTCGGGGTGGCCCTCCTGGCCGGGATGGTGATCTTTCCTCTCGTCTTCTCCTTCGGGCTCGTCCCGACCATCGGGGCTGAACTGGCCTTCACCACCCTGCCTGCCGCCTTTGCCCTGATGCCGAACGGCTGGATCGTCGCCACGGCTTTCTTTCTGGTCCTCTTCTTTGCGGCGCTCACCTCCGCGCTCTCCATGCTCGAGGTGGGCGTGGCCGCCGTCCAGGAGTCGCTCGCCTGGTCGAGAGGACGGACGGCGGCACTGCTCACCGGCGTGGTCCTCCTCATCGGCCTCCCTTCGGCGCTCTCGTACAGTGCGGTCGACCTCAGGATCGGGGGGATACGGGTGCTCGACTTCATGGACGAGACCGTAGGGGCCCTCGGCCTCCCGGTCGCCGCCATCCTCCTTGCGGTCGTCTTCACCTGGTTCATACCCCCGCGGATACTGACCGAAGAGATCGGGCACTCAATCGCCCGCTTCGTCCATCCCCTCTGCAGGTTCGTCATCCCCGGCGTCCTGATGGTCACGACCGGGGCCCGCCTCCTCGCCGGCCTCGACGATCCCGGCCTCCGAAACCTCCCGGGGAGCGCATTCATCGGGACGGTGCTGCAGGTCGAGGGGCTCGTTGCCATCGTCCTGATCGTGCTGGTCATCACCCTTGCACTCTGCCGGTTCAGGGGGTGCCCGCTGGCCACCCGTATCCGTGGACGGATCTGAGGAGCCTTCCGGGAAATAACCGGGCAATGTCTGCATCTGTCCCCCGGTCAATACCTTTATTCTTAAATGATCATCACTACGGTGAAGCAGAACCAGTTCAGGACGGCGGGGAGAAGATCAGGGTATGATCGCGGTTACAGCCGACCAGGGGATCGTCTTTGTCACCCTCATTATCGCGCTCGTTCTCTTTGTGTACGGGCGCTGGCGCTACGACATCGTCGCCCTCCTCTCCCTCTTCATCGTCACGCTGACCGGCGTCGTGGGGTGGGACGAGGCATTTCTCGGGTTTGCGAACCCGGCGGTGGTCACGGTGGCGGCCGTGCTGGTGATCAGCCGCGGCCTCCAGAACGCGGGCGTCGTGGACCAGATCGTCCACCGCCTCTCCGGGGTGGGAGACGGGCCAGAAACGCAGGTCTCCCTCCTCACCGGGATTGTCACGGCGTTCTCCGCCTTCATGAACAACATCGGTGCCCTTGCCCTGCTCCTGCCGGTGGGCCTGCGGATGGCGCGAAAGAGCGGCACGCCCCCGTCCGTGCTCCTGCTGCCGCTCGCTTTCGGCTCATGTCTTGGAGGGCTGATCACCCTCATCGGCACGCCGCCCAACATCATCATCGCTGCAATCCGGGCCGAACACACCGGCGAACCGTTTGCGATGTTCGATTTCACACCGGTCGGTCTTGCCGTCGCCGTCGCCGGCGTTCTGTTCATCTCCCTCATCGGGTGGCGCCTGGTCCCGAAGAGGGCAGGGCCCTCCTCCCGCGAAGACCTCTTCGAGGTGAAGAATTACCTGACCGAGGTCCGCGTCACCGAAGACTCAAAACTCGCCGGGGCGTCCCTGCGCGAGATCGAGGAGAAGACCGGGGCCGACGTGGCGATCGTGCACCTCGTGCGGGGGGAGACGATCAGGCCGGCCCCGTACCGCTACGAGGTCGTCAGGCCCGGCGACATCCTCATTGTCCGGGCCGATTCCGACGACTTAAAGACGTTCATCGACCTCTCCGGGTTTGAACTGGCCGAAGGCGTGGAGGTGAAGAGCGACACGCTGGGCTCGGGCGACGTGACCCTGATGGAGGCGATGGTCCAGCCTGATTCCCCGGTTATCGGGAGAAAAGTGCGCGACCTCTCTATCAGGTGGCGTTTCGAGGTGAACCTGCTGGCCGTCGCACGGCAGGGCGAACGGTTGAGAAAGCGTCTCCAGCAGGTCAGGTTCGAGGTCGGCGACGTCCTCCTCCTCCAGGGCACGCCCGGCACCCTGCAGGAGGCGATGAAGGCGCTCGGGTGCCTCCCCCTTGCCGAGCGGGGGCTGAAGATCGGAGAGCCTCAGCGGATCATCCTTGCAGTAGGAATCTTCGGGTTCGCGATCGCCATCGCCGCCGTGGGCCTCGTCCCGATCCAGGTCATCTTTCCGATCGCCGCCGTCGTCATGGTGCTCGCCTCGCTCATATCCCTGCGCGAGGTCTACGAGAGCATCGACTGGCCGGTGATCGTCCTCCTCGGGGCCCTGATCCCGGTCGGGCACGCCCTGGAGAGCACCGGCGGCGCCCGACTGATCGCCTCCACCCTGCTCGGCCTCCAGGGTCAGGTCCCTGTCGAGGTGATTCTCATCGTCCTGCTGGTGGCGACGATGTTCCTCTCGGACTTTATCAACAACGCCGCAACCGCCGTTCTGATGGCGCCCATCGGGGTCAGTCTTGCCGGCGGGCTTGGCGTATCGACAGACCCGTTCCTGATGGCGGTTGCCGTGGGAGCCTCATGCGCATTTCTCACACCCATCGGGCACCAGTCAAACACCCTTGTCATGGGGCCGGGCGGGTTGCGGTTCGGTGATTACTGGCCTCTGGGTCTCCCTCTCGAAGCGATAATCGTGGCTGTAGGTATCCCCCTCATCCTCTACGTCTGGCCGCTCTGAGCTGCAGGATCGCACCGGGAGAGAGCGTAAAAGGGCGAAGGGCCGGAAAAAGCAGATACGCTACCCTTCGCCAGAGATCGTGCGGGGCCGGGGATTGTCCCCCCGACCGGATCAGAAGACCTATTGCTTCAGCACAAGGATGGGCCGTTGCGTTCTCCGCGCCACGTACGAGACCTTGCTCCCGAGCAGGGACGTCAATATCCCCCTCTGCCCGGTTGCTTTCATGACGATGAGCGAGACGTCCTCACTCTCTGCAAGGGAAAGGATCGCTTCCTCGGCACTGCCGGCGCGGACCCGGATCTCCGCGGGGATCTGGTGCCTGACGAAGGCATCTCTCATCGCCTCAAGCCGTTTCTGTGCATCGTCGACGCTTGCCTGCACTTCCTCGTGCGAGTCGCCGGTGGTCACGACATGAACGAACGTCGCCTTCTGAATCCACGGGATCTTATGGAGGCAGAGGCCCCCGACCTCCGGCTCTGAAAAATCGGTGGCGATCAGGACGTTTGAAAATAATTCCGGAAGAATATCAGCTCTTTCCCCTGAGGCCAGACCGCCCGGATCCGGTGCATGAACGAGGAGGAGATCGGTCGTCCCATAGTGGAGCATGTCCGATGCAACGCTCCCCAGCAGCAGGGCTTCGATGACGCTCCGACCCCGTCTGCCCATCACGATGAGAGAGCTGCCTTCTCTTGCAGCAACCTCTTTAATGGCATCGGCGATGGTGCCCCCCCTGATGTCCTCGACGAGGGTTCTGATCGGTACAGTCTCCAGTTCAAGATCTTTTTTCACCTCTTCAAGGCGCAATCTCGCATAGTCCACCTGGGGGTCAAAGCCGTCAGGGCCTTTTGATGGATGTTTATTATACAGGACGTGAAGAAGCACGATCTGACGAATGCCCGGAATCTGGCGGAGGCACCGGACCGCATACCTGGAATCTTCGGAAAAATCATACGGGACTAAAATGTCTCTGAACATACCACCCCTCTGGACAGGTATGGTACATCAAAGTATCGAAGAGCCCGAAAAAAGCACATCTCCATCCACGTACTATCTCATGTACGATGAACGACAGCACGACGACGATACGGGAGGCCGGGGAGGGGGATCTCGAGGCGGTCCTCGCCCTCTACGAGCACCTGCACGATGCCGACGAACAGGCCGGTGAGGGCGAGATACGGGCGGCCTGGAGGGCGATCATCGAGGACCGACGGACGTACCTGTTCATCCTGGAGAGCGGCGGTGTTCCGGTCTCGACCTGCATGTTGTGCATCGTCCCCAACCTCACCCGCAGGGCGCGGCCGTTCGGGATCATCGAAAATGTCGTCACCCGGCGGCAGGACCGAAGGCGCGGCCACGCCACCGCCCTCCTGCACCACGCCCTCGGCTACGCATGGGAGCGCACCTGCTACAAGGTGATGCTCCTGACCGGGCGAAAGGACGAGGCGGTGTTGGGGTTCTACGAGGGGGCAGGTTTTGTGCGGGGCGTAAAAGAGGGGTTCATCGCCTATCCGCCGGAATGAAGGGGTCTTCCCGCTCCACCACCACCGCCCTCCCGGCCACCCCGGCGATCTCCTCGAAATACGGGTCTGAGCGGGTCGCCACGTAGGCTACGGTTGCGGATCTCTCCTTCACCCGCTCCCTGAGCGTCAGGCCGAGCACCCGCGTCAGGTCAGGGCACGGAGCATAGAAGGCGGGGTCGTGCTCCACCACGATCTTCGGCCGCTCGGTCCCGTCAAGGCCGTCGAGAAGGCATCCGGCGTCCTGGACCGGCCAGATATCCACCGGCGCCGCGGAACCGCCGAAAAGGTCGAGGATCGGATGTGTCCTGCCGTAGAAATACACCGGGACCTGATCTGCGTGTTTGCACATCCTCCCGAGGGCCGGGATCATCTGCTCTCTCGGCGCCACGGCGGCGGTGAACGTGGCCTGCCCGAAGAAGAGGGAGGGGACGGTGGGTCGCTGCATATCTGTATTTTTCTACGGGCCGCTATGAGATGGTTGCGTGCGTGCGGTCCGAAAGTGTTTTTTTCTGGGGTCAGGAAGGGCGGGATCGCTACCCTGATCAAAATGTTCATCTGCGATCAGATAATAGTACGATTTCGAACGGTTCTCGTTCGAACAGTGATCCCCCACCTGCGAATGATGAACGGCCTCTGGAAATTTTCCCCGGTATGCGGAAAGGAGAGGAGTTTGACCGCTCTTTTCATCCTTCACTCTCTGCACCACGAACCGAAGTCCGGCTATGACCTCTTGAAAGAGATTGCAGAAAAAACAGGAGACAAATGGACCCCGAGCAAAGGGACACTCTATCCTATTTTGAAGGAACTGGAGAAAGACCAACTCATACAGGTGCTCCAAACCGGAAAGCGTTCTAAAAATATCTTCGGCATCACGCCGGACGGAGAAAAAGCACTTCTGAGTATCAGGGAGCATCGAAAGGAATCAGGAGAAAAAATGCTTGTTTTCAAAAATCTGCTCGTAGAAATATTCGGGCAGGACAGATCCGTACTTGACGGATTGCTCTTTGAAATCAGATCGATCGTCGAGGATCTGCCGGCTGAAAACAATGATCACGCCTTTGAAATTCTGGAAAAATGCGTTGAAGATCTCAGGAGGATCGGGGCCGATGCCTGCAATACACGTTGAAAATCTGACAAAAAAATTCCACGATTTTGTTGCCGTGGACAATGTCTCGTTCGAGATCCAGAGCGGCGAGATCTTCGGGCTGCTCGGGCCGAACGGGGCGGGCAAGACCACCACAATCTCCATGCTTTCGACCATGCAGAAACCGACCTCAGGGACGGCCACGGTCAACGGCTGCGATGTGCTGACCGACGAGGACGGCGTCAGAAAATCCATCGGGATCGTCTTCCAGGACCAGAGCCTGGACGAAGAACTGACGGCGTACGAAAATATGGACTTCCACGGCAGGCTCTATCGTATCCCCCGCACCGAGAGGGAGGAGCGCATTTCAAAACTGCTGACCCTTGTGGAACTGGACGAGCGGAAAGACGATCTTGTCAAGACCTTCTCCGGCGGGATGAGGCGGCGTCTTGAGATCGCCCGGGGGCTGCTCCACCGGCCGAAAGTGCTCTTCCTCGATGAGCCCACCCTCGGTCTCGATCCCCAGACGCGCAACCATCTCTGGGCGTACATCGAACAGTTGAACGAGGAGATGGGTATCACCATCATCCTGACGACCCATTACATGGACGAGGCCGACCGGCTCTGCGACCGGATCGCCATCATCGATCGCGGCCGGATCATTGCGATGGACACCTCGCAGAATTTGAAAAGCACGATCGGAGGCGACGTGATCACGATCCAGACCCCGGATTCTGCCCTGATATCCTCGAAGATCGAGGCGCCGTGGGTCGAGCGTATCGAAGAGCACGACGGATATGTAACGATCAATCTGCATAACGCCGAGACGCACCTTTCAGAGATTGTCACCCTGCTGAACCGGAACGGGATCGAGATCACGTCGATCTCCGTCCGTAAACCGACGCTCGAAGATGTGTTTCTGCATTATACCGGCAAGACCATCCGGGAGGGGGAAGCCGACGGGAAAGAGACGATGCGGATGTTCCATCGGGCGTCGAGGCGGTAAACATGGATATCATATATGCGATCTGGCTGCGCAACGTCAAGCGGTATGTCCGCTCGAAGAGCAGAATCGTCGGGAGTCTCGGGATGCCCCTCTTCTTCCTGCTCATCATGGGGTTCGGGCTGAACTCGGTCGTCACGATCCAGAACACCGGCGAGGGCTATATCCAGTTCATCATACCCGGCGTGGTGGCGATGAGCGTCCTGTTCACCTCGGTCTTCTCCGGGATCCAGATCATCTGGGACAAGCAGTTCGGCTTCCTCAAAGAGACGCTGGTCGCGCCGGTCTCGCGGCTGGAGATCATGCTCGGCCAGACGCTGGGCGGGGCGACGACGGCGTTTATTCAGGGACTGATCATCCTGGTGCTCTCGGTGTTCATCGGCATGAATATCGTCAGTTTTGCCGGATTTCTCGTCGCCTTTATGTTCATGCTCCTCATCGGCGTCGCATTCACCGCACTCGGGATTGCCATCGCCTCGAAAATGGAGGACATGCACGGCTTCCAGCTCATCATGAACTTTGTGATCTTCCCGATCTTCGGGCTTTCAGGGGCCCTCTTCCCGATCGACGGCCTGCCCTCCTGGATCAGGCCGCTCACCCTCCTGAATCCATTGACCTATGGCGTCGAGGGGATACGATACGGCCTTTCCGGCGCCGCCCAGGTAAACCCCCTCGTCTGCTTTGCGGTGCTGGCCGGGTTCGCCCTCGCCGTGACGGCGATCGGGTCCTATCTCTTCAGGAAGGTCACAATCTGACGGGAAAGGAGCAGATATCTCTTTTTTGCAGGGCCGGATCCTCCTTCTGCCGCACCATCCCGCTTGAACGGGCGGCGAACCGCCTTTTTCTTTCCGCCGTCCGTACCAACACATAAATAGTGGCTTTTTCCATCCTCAGTGCAGGGAAAACCATGCTGAACACTCGCGATATCATCAAACAGATCTGGGACGCCCAGGGATATGGAAACCTTGCAGTCTGGAAGAACGGGGCGACCGAGGTCATCGAGCCCGGTGCAACTCCGAAAAAAGACGGCGAGCCCCCCCTTGTCATATTCAAGCCAATACCACTTGTCGGTGGATTTTCCATGCTTGATTTCGCACTCGGCGATGCCGAACTCCTGGCGTTCATCGAGAACGAAGTGACCGCGGCAGGAGGAGAGATCGTCAGGGACTGATCAGGATCATCCCTGATTCGAGAGATGATGTTGAAAACGATCTGACGGTCGACAGAAAGGCGGCGAGGGACGGGAAAAAGACAAAACCGGGTGAGTCTCCGATCCTTTCTGGAGATAAACTCGTTGTCCATAGAGGGGCTGAAGAGCCATGATTGCACTCAGGTTTTACCGGATCTATGATATCGGCAGGGAAGTAAATCTCGACTGGCTGGAAAAGGATCTTGCCGCGAGTTTTGTTACGACCAGGACGAGTTTTCGCCGGGTCAAGCCCAAGTCCATCATCATGGAGAACCCTCCCCTCATGCTCTGGATGGAGCCCGTGCTGGTGGAAAAGGACGGACGCACCTTCGATTTCAAGGTGGTCGCCCGCATTTACGACGTCGGTGCGATCAGTTTCTGTTTTGTCTATGAAAGAACGGACGCCGATTTGGCCGTTCTTGAGGATACGGCACTCCTTTTTGCCGGACAGGAAGGACTCTCCGATTTCTTTTTGAGTTATCTCAGGACTCTTGCAGAGATCCTCAAACCGCATATCAAAGATTTTGCTCTCAATCCTGATTTCTTTGAGGATTACACGATCCATGTCGCCGATCGTCTGGACGACTCGATAGATCCGGTCATTCTCCTGACCGGAGAGCGGACGAAGATCTCGTCCCAGATGCGCGACGAGATCCTGAAAAACACGCAGAGTTATACGGTGGACGACTGCGCAATCCTCTCATGGGACGCCGCACTTCTCTGCAACCCCGAGTACCCTGCCGATCTCATCGACCTGATCGAATACGCAAACGTCCAGGTGCTCGAACTCCGGTACTATGACCGGGAACTGACCCGCCAGATGGAAAAGATGTATGACGACATCGCCCTCGCAGACCGCCTCTCCTGGTTTCGCCGAACACATCATTATCACGGGATAATGGCGCATTTGATGGAGACAAATGCAGAGTTCTCCGAGATTATCGAGAAGATCGATAACCTGATCAAGGTCACCGAGGATGTCTACTATGCCCGCGTCTATGCAACGGTCCTGAAGGTGATCAGGAGCGGGCAGTGGAGCGAGAGCGTCAGCCGCAAGATCGAGGTGATCAGGGAGAACTACTCGATGCTCTCGGACGAGGTCAGGATCCAGCATTCAAACTTCCTCGAATGGGTGATCATCATCCTGATCGCCCTCGAGTTCGGGTTTGCGATCTGGGAATACTTCATCAGGTGAAGACGGCGGCGATCGCCCAGGCGGCGGCCGCGACCAGGGCCGAGGCCGCCATGAGGGGGAGGGTGAACCGCAGGAGGACCGCGGCCACGGGATCGCCGGTCTCCCTCTGTACGACCCAGAAATAGGGGTCGCTGAAGGCCGAGACCGAGAGGCACCCGGCGGCGATCATCAGGGCAAGGGGCACCGGTCCGACGGTGGCGGCGGCACCGGACGCGGCGACCATGCCGGCCGTCACCACGGCGGTCACGACCCTCGACCCCTGTGCGGCCTGGACCAGGACGGCGAGGAGGAGGGGGACGAAGACCGCCGGCACCACGCCGTCGAGAAGCCCGAAGGCGTCCTGCGGGAAGGTGCTCGAGAGGATCACGGCGCCGAGGGCTCCGGCGCCGCAGAGGTCGTAGATGATGACGCCGGCGCGAGGCGTCCCCTTCTTCAGGGCGGCGGCCCTGAGAGGGGCGGGCAGGAAGAGGAGGGCGACCCCCATGCCGACGAGCAAGAAGGCCGAGATGCTCTCTCTCCCGAACAGAGGCCAGATGGCGGCAGCGCCCGCAAGGGCGATCGGGGCGAGGAGCGGAAACCAGGCCCGCATCACTCCTGTGGCGGCCCGGGTGGGGGCGCATTCACCCTCTTCTTCGGGCATTCCCCTGATCGCTCCGGCAGCCGCCAGCATCAGCACCGCCGAGAGCGGCACGGCCACGGCGAGGTATGGCCCTGCGGAAAACGCAGCGGCAGAGGAGATGGCGAGCGTCACCGGCGTCGGGAAGAGCAGGGTGAACGAGAGGGCGCTTCCGACTGCAGCGGCGTAGAGTGCGGCCTTCCGGTCTCTGCAGCAGGAGAGGAGCGGCGATATCACGATGAACGCCGTGACGCAGCACATGAACGGGACAGCCAGAAGAAATCCGGCGATCCCCCCGGCAAATGCCGGCCTGGAGAAGAGCCTGTTGATATCCAGGAAGATCCGCTCCCGGTACCCCCCGAGTTCGATCGCCCCGGCGATCACCGAACCGGCAAAGACCACCGGGCCAAGGAAGGCGAAGATGGCGCCCGCCCCCCGCGTGGCGGTGCCGACGACCGACTCAGGCGGGACGCCGGCGATCAGGCCGTAGATGACCGCAGACGAAAACAGCGTCAGGAAGGGGTTGAGCCTGAACTTCACCGTCAGAACGGCGATCAGGAGGAGGACGACGACAAATGCGAGGAGGGGGGACGCAAAAGGGGCCATTCATCCCTGACCCGGCGCACGGCAGGCGACCGGCGGGATCGTGATCACGAACCTGGCGCCCCTGCCGCACTCCCCTTCTTCGGCGATCGAAAGACCGGTGATCGAGAGGATCTCCTTCGAGAGGAAGAGACCGAACCCGGTGTTTTTCCCATAGCCCTGCTTGAAAAGGCGGGGCTTTTCAGGGTCGGGGATCCCGACACCGTTGTCCTCGTAGACAAACCGCACACCGGATCCGCTCTTCTCGATCGCGCACCTGATCGCCGTCACATGTTCCCCGTGGCGGACCGAGTTGTCGATGAGGTTCTCGATCACCCTGACAAACATCGGGTCCGCATACACCTCGATGCCGCCGGCAGAGATCTCCACCGCCACGCCGTTGAGGTCCTGGTGGCGGAACGCACTCCTGACGACCCGTTCGACGTCCTGCCAGGCAGGGGCGTTTACGCCGATGTCCTGGTATTCCCGCGTGAAGGTGATGAGGCGTTTGATGTTGACGGCGGCGGTCTCCTCTTTCTCGATGATCTCCAGCAGGGCGAGGTCTGAGACCATATCCTTCTCGATCTCGAGATATCCCAGGAGTGCGGTCATCCAGTTGAGGATATCGTGGCGGGTGATGCTGTTGAGGATGTTGAGTTTCTTGTTCGCCTGCTGGAGGGCGGTCTCGATCCGTTTCCGCTCGGAGATGTCTGCGATCTGCTCGATGAGCAGGCGGACCTCGCCGTCCTCCCCGATGATCGGGTTGCTCCGGCAGACCAGGTACCTCCCGAGTTCAGGGAAGAACCGCTCCACCTCTTCGAGGTGTCTGCTTTTTAACGCCCTCTCAGTGGCGCAGACCTCGCAGGGCTCGGAGCGGCCGATGAGTTCGTAGCATGTTTTCCCCACGGCATCTGCCGGGGTGCAGTCCAGGAGTTCGGAGCCTGCGCGGTTGAGCCGGACAATCGTATGATCGGGATTTTGAACGACGAGGACGTCCTTGATGCCATCGAAAACCCCTTCGAGGAGGTCAAAACCGTCGAGCATATTTTGAAAAAGATCCCTGTACTCGGCCTCGCGGTCTGCCAGCTTCTGCTCCGTCCGCCGGTTGCGTGCAGCCTTCAGGATCATATGCCTGAGTTCTGCAAACTGCATGCGGGGATTGCCCCCTTTCTGGAGATAGTATTCGGCGCCGTTGTTGAGGGCCTCGATCACCACCTCTTCACGCCCCCGGCCGGTGAAGATGATGACCGGAATGGAGATCCCGCGGGCGTTGAGCGCTTTTAAAAGGTCGATCCCGCTCATGCCCGGCATTTCATAATCCGAGACGATGACGTCGAAATTCTCTGCTCCGATTTTCTGGAGGGCCTCTCCGGCGGAGAGAGACGGCGTAACAACAACGCCGCCCTCCCTCTCCAGGAAGATCTTCGTGATCTCGCAGAGGGCAGGTTCGTCGTCGACGAGCAGAACGTGGATCATGGGCGCCTTCACACGGTACACTGTTTGACGGTGAACACGGAAAAAAGGTTGGAAAGAGGGAATACCCCCCGAAGGGGAAAGGGGTATATCCGCGGCGGCATCAGGACTCCGTCATGCTGATCGTCGGCCACCGGGGGGCGCGCGCCCTTGAGCCGGAAAACACCCTCCGCGCCATCAGGGCTGGAATGGCGTGCGCCGATTATGTCGAGGTGGACGTGCGTCTGAGCAGAGACGGCGTCCCGGTCGTCATTCACGACGCCTCCGTGGACCGGACGACCGACGGTGCGGGGGCGGTGCGGGACCTCACGCTCAGAGAACTAAAAACCCTCGATGCCGGGTGCGGCGCGGAGGTCCCGACCCTCCGTGAGGTGCTCGATTGCGTCAGGGGGAATTGCGGCCTTGTCGTGGAGATCAAGGATGCGGACGGCGTGGAGGAGATCTGCAGGCTCCTCCGGGAGCGGGGGCCTAAAAAACTATTCATCGTCTCCTTCGACGCCGACACCGTCAGGAAGGCGGGGGAGATCGTCCCGGGTGCAATGACCGGCCTGATCGTTTCGCACGCCGACCCCGACCCGATTGAAGCGGCGCTGTCGATCGGCGCCGACGCCATCCTGCCCAGGTTTGATCTGGCAGGGCGGGCGCTTATCGACCGGGCGCACCGGCACCGCCTGCTCGTCTTTCTGTGGACACTGAACACCCCTGATGCATGGGAGCGGGCGTGTGCGATCGGCGCCGACGGTGTCGCGAGCGACGATCCCTGTGCTGCCCGGGAGTATCTGCAGGGCGTTCGCACTCACCATACCGTTTCGCCCTCTTTTTGATCGCTCCGCCGCCGGCGACGGATACCTTTATTCTGTCAGAACAGAATGGGAAGGTGCTCAGGGGGGGGCGGATGAACAGCGAATGCGTTACGTGCAGAGTGCACCAGATACAATGGGGGGACCGGTGATGACCGGGAAGATCACGCCGGCACGGGAAGTGGACTGTGTCGGGCTATTCTGCCCGATGCCGATCTCGAGGACAAAAGAGGAGATCGAGCAGATCGGCATCGGAGAAATTCTCAGGGTCGAAGCCGACGATCCGGCCGCGGAGGAGGACATCACGCGCTGGGCAAAACGGGCCGGCCACGAGATCGTCGGTTTTGAGAAAGAAGAAGGGATCCTGACCTTTTACATCAGGAGAATGAAGTGAGGCGAGAGATGACGAAAATCCTGTATGTCCAGACGAGCGGGACCGACACGCCCGAGCGCCTCTACGCCCCGTTCGTCCTGGGGATGACGGCGGCGGCGATGGATGTCGAGGCGTCGATATTCTTTATGATCAGGGGGATCACCGCCGTACGAAAGGGGGAGGCGGAGAAGATCCGGCTCGGGTCGTTCCCCTCCCTTGCAGAGGTGATGCGGCAGGCGATCGGCGCCGGGGTGCGGATCTATATCTGCGAGCAGAGTTCGCACCTCCTCGGCATCCCGCCGGGCGACTTCATCCCGGAGGGGACCATCGCCGGGGGGGCGACGCTGAACGACCTGGCCCTGGAGGCCGATGCGGTGCTGACCTTCTGAGGGGGGCGCAATGGTATATCTTGATCATGCATCGGCCACCCCGGTGGACCCGCGGGTGCTCGCCTTTGCCGGGCGCTTTCTGAGCGAGGAGTTCGGGAACCCGTCGACGCTCTACACCCTCGGCCTCTCGGCGCGGCAGGCGCTGGAAGAGGCGAGAGCGCGGGTCGCCGCCCTTGTCGGTGCAGAAAAACCGGCTTCGATCGTCTTTACCGGGAGCGCCACCGAGTCGAACAACCTTGCGATCAGGGGCACGGCCCTCAGGAACCGAAAAGACGGGAAAAAACTGCTGGTGAGTGCGATAGAGCACATCTCAGTGCTGAACCCGATGAAGGATCTCCAGAAGCAGGGGTTCGACCTCGGGGTCATCCCGGTCGATCCGGCGGGGATCGTCGATCTCGGCGCTCTCGAGGAGCAGATCTCCCCGGAGACGGTTCTGGTCTCGGTCAACTACGCCAACGACGAGATCGGGACGATCGAACCGATCGCAAAGATCGCCCGCATCGTGCACGAGAAGGGGCGGTACCTCCACGTGAACGCCACGGCGGCCGCGGGGCGCGTCCCCATCGATGTCGAGCGGGACGGGATCGACCTCCTGACCCTCTCGTCGAACGACCTCGGCGGGCCGCGGGGTGCGGCGGCGCTCTATATCAGGCCGGGGGTGAAGGTCCAGGCGGTGATGCCGGGCGGCGGGCAGGAGCGCGGCCTGCGGTCGGGGACCGAGAACCTCTTCGCCATCGCCGGGATGGGGGAGGCGGCGCGGCTTTCTGCAGACGAGATGGAGGCCGAGATGGCGAGGGAGCGTTCGATCAGGGACGGGCTTGTCAGGGAGATCCTGACAATCGACGACTCGTATCTCATCGGTCACCCCGAACAGAGGCTCCCCGGCCACGCCAGCTTCAGGTTCAGCCGGATCGAGGGGGAGAGCATCCTGTTGAACCTGGACACCTTCTTTGGCATCCAGGTGGCCACCGGGTCGGCCTGCTCCTCCAGGACGCTGGAGCCCTCCCATGTCCTGCTCGCCATCGGGCTTGAGCACGCGGAGGCGCACGGTTCGGTGGTGATGACCCTGGGGCGGTCGAACGTCCCTGAAGACGTCCCCTATGTTGCGGATGCGATGAAACGGACGGTGGAGAGGCTCAGGGCGATCTCTCCCCTGTAATTCTGAGGTGATACGATGGAAGACAGGCCACAGATTGGCTATTCAAAAAAGGTGATGGACCACTTCACGAATCCCAGGAACGTCGGGGAGTTCGAGGACCCCGACGGCGTGGGGACGGTGGGGAACCCGGTCTGCGGGGACCTGATGCAGGTCTCGATCAAGGTGAAAGACGACGTGATCACCGACGTGCGCTTCAAGACCTTCGGGTGCGGGTCGGCGATCGCGACGGCGAGCATGGTGACCGAGATGGCAAAGGGAAAAACGATCGAGGAGGCGATGGCGATCACCCGCACGGACGTCGCCGACGAACTCGAAGGGCTCCCGCCGGTGAAGATGCACTGCTCGAACCTTGCGGCAGACGCCCTGCATGCGGCGATCAAGGACTACCAGGAGAAGAAAAAGTAGCCGGGGCCGAAATGATCCCTTCCGGCAGGTTCATGGGATCGGGCCGGAAACAACACTCCCATGAACCGTCCGGGATGTACTCCCGCACTCTGCCTGCTCGCCCTGCTCTGCGCCGTCGCCGCCGGAGGCTGCCTCTCTGGCGAGCGGGCGGGGGGAGAGGACATACGCCCGGTCAGCGTGGAGATCGAGAAAGGCGATATCGGCCCGTTCTACGAGACGGCGGCGGCGATGGACGACCGGGTGGTCTTCACCTTCGTCCCGACCGGCGCGAACGTCTCGGCATACCTGGTCACCTACGAGGTCAAAAGGGAGGGGAGCACGGTGGCGGCGGCGGACGGAAAATACTATGACGGGGTCAGCGCCTCGCACCCGATCGTCATCGCCGCGGGGCGCTCGCCCGGCGAGCTGGTCTCGATCGCCATCTCGATCAAAACGCCCGACGGCGAGGTTGTCTATGAGAGCGCCTCGTCGGTCGGGTGAGCGGGCCCGGCAGACTCCCTGAACCTGATCAGGTCGGCGATGCACCGGTTGTACGGGGTGGGGATGCCGTGCCGCTCCCCGAGCGCCGCGACATACCCGTTGAGCAGGTCGATCTCTGTTTTTCTCCCCATTTTGATGTCGTAATACATCGAGGGGTAGACCGCGGCGAAGTCAGGGATCTGCACGCCGAAGAGATGAGCAAGATACGCTTCAGGGGTCGCCCAGGGCACCCTGACGCCTTCGGCCGCCATGACGGCGAATGTCTCATGGACCAGGTGGGCGATGACCCCCCTGAGGCGGTCGTCGGCCGTCGCCCCGACCGGGACGGAGAAAAGAGCGCAGAGAGGGTTTACCGTTATGTTCAGGAGGGACTTCGCCCATTTTCCCGCCCTGATGTCGGGCGACCGCTCGACCGGGATACCGGCGGCGCGGACGATCCCGATCAGACGGTCCAGGCCGGCGGCGGCATCCCCGCCCGACCACACACCCAGCATCATCGGACCGCTCTCGCTTTTGACCCTGACCTGCGCCGGGCCTTCGACCGAGAAATTGGTGGTCACGGTGCCGCCGATCACGCTGCCGGCATAGCGGGAGATCACCTCCTCGTTGCCGATGCCGTTCTGGAGGGAGACGACGGTCGCTTCCCTCATGACGCCGGCAAACTGCTCGCAGATCGCCGCGGTGCCGGTGCCTTTCGCCGTGATGAAGATGTAGTCGACGGAAGGCGGGAGATCTTCAGGCCCGGCGATGCAGGCGATCCCTTCGACAGTCCGGTCCCCCCAGATCCCCGCCATGAGCAGACCGCGTTCCCGTATGGCATCGGCGTGGGCCGGTCTGCAGAGGACATACACCCGCGCCGCTCCGGCGAGTTTTCCCGCAAGGGAGAGGCCGACCGCCCCTGCACCGAGGATCGCTATCACCGGCCGTTCTGAATCCGTCATCTCGATCGAGATCCGCATTGGACGTCCGGCAGGATAACCCTTGGGGAGGGAAAAACCCTGATTGTCCGGCTTTGTAGAAATCATCACTTTCCAGAACCCGCACGTTCTTGATGCGAAGAGACGGCAGAACGAATAGCGAAGGGCGCCTCTGCCCGGGGGTTGCACCCCCGGACCCCCGCACAGCGAATTGCCCCGGACATGCGAGGACGGGGAGGGCGGCGCATCTCTCGATGAAAATTGATGGATGGGCATGCCGGAGT
>NZ_CM001555.1:1388985-1395629 GCF_000275865.1 Methanofollis liminatans DSM 4140
GTGCCACCCCTGGACCCCCGCGTGCGATTGCCCCGAACATGCGAGGACGGGGAGGAGCGGTGCATCTCCTGATGAAAATTGATGGATGGGCGTGCTGGAGTGTCTTTTCCATCCCTGCCCCAATCGCAATCGGCGGGGGGGTCGGGGGGCAGCAGGCCCCCCGGCAAGGGCTGCTCGGTTATCAAGAACTCTCACGTTCTCAATCCGAAGAGACGATAGAACGAATAGAGAAGGGCGCCTCTGCCCGGGGGTTGCACCCCCGGACCCCCGCGTGCGATTGCCCCGGACATGCGGGGACGGGGAGGAGCAGTGCATCTGGCGATGAAAAAATCCTGAGGGTCAAAGCTGGCGCGGCTTTCCCGTCCCTGCCCCTATCGCCACCAGCAGGGGGACCGGGGGGCAGCAGGCCCCCCGGCAGAGGCTGCTCGATTACCTGTACACGCACACACCACCATCCCCGCGCCGCGGGTTCTTATCCCCGCCCCGCCACCTTTCGATGCGCATATTGCCGCGCAGGTCCGATCCTCTTTCAGCGATGAGTGGACAGATGGAAGGAGACTGGATCGAGATCCCGGGAAGCGGCGGGGCGTATGTACTCCCGTTCACGCGATACCCCGACGTCTGCTGTTCGAACGCCTACGTGGTGAAAACGCCGGGAGAGATCCTCGTCATCGACACCGGCGCCGACGAGGCCCAGATCGCATCGCTGGCGGCGGCGGTCCGGGCGGCGAACGAAGAGCGCCCCTGCCCTGCCTTCGTGCTGCTCACCCACTGCCACCTGGACCATGCATACGGGGTGATCGGGCACCGGGAATGGATAGAATCCTCAGGGATCGCGATCCTCGCCCAGGAAGAGGGGGCCGTGGCCCTTGAAGGCGGCGACCCGCACCTGACGGTCGCCGAGATGTACGGCCGGGAGATCGGGCCGGTGCCGGTGGACGTCCACCTCCTCACCGCCGACGACCGGGCCCGCGGGGGCGAGCGGACCGTGGAGGCACGCGGCCGCAGCGTGCGCCTCGCCGCCGACCGGGTGCAGGTCGAGGGCGAGACGGCGCTCCACCGCCAGCGGATCACCTTCCCGTCCGGGGCGGAGTGCACCGTCTACCATCTGCCCGGCCACAGCCCTGACTCCATCTTCGTCAGGATAGGGGAGCACCTCTTCATCGGGGACATCCTCTTTGCAGCCAGCCCCGGGATCGCCGGGCTGCACCGCTGGAACTGCGGCGACCTCTGCGCCTCGGCCCGGTCGGCCCGCCAGATCCTGGCGTCCGGCGAGATCGGGTATTGCTGGAACGGCCACGGCCGCGGGATGACGGTCCCTGACACCCTCAGGGCGCTTTCGGCCCTGGAGAGGGAGACGAAAAAACTCGACGGGATCTGCGCCTTCGATCCCGTCCGCCTCAACGAATCGGTCTGCTACGCCCGGGACCTCCTCCTCGAAGCAGGCAAACTCTTCTCGGTCATCGGGGGCAGGCTGTACTATCTCTCGTATTACCTGGAGGAACTCGGCGAGGAGGAAGAGGCAGAGAAATACCGCGACCTTCTCCAGAACGACGCCATCGACGAGTTCCTCACCAACTTCTCGGCCTTTGCAAAGGAGGTCGGCGCGGGGAAAAAACTCGAGATCCAGTTCGTGCTCAAGGCCGTGCAGATCGCGGGGAAGATCGAGCGGGCGCTCGGCGCCGGGGCGAGCGACCCGGTGCTCGACGCCTCCCTGGTGCGGCGGGCGCGGCACCTCCTGACCGACTGCCTCTCCACGGTCTACGGCCTGGACGAGCGTCTTTCCGGGGAGGAGATCGACCTTGCCGAATGCCTGGAACGGTTTGTCACCGGCTTTAAGGACCCCTCCCGTCTCGATGAGGCGATGGTCACCGCCGTGGAGGACGAATCGGCGTTCCTTGCGGCCCTTGCCGCCCGGATCGCAAGCCCCGTCCTCTTCGAGGAGACCGCCGTCGGCCTGGAGGTCTGCACCCGCCCCCTGCCGGTCATGACCGATCCCGAACGGCTCTGCGACGGCATCACGTCCCTCATCGAGGACTTCGCCGCCGCCGGGGCGAAGGAGGTGAAGATCTCGGTCGCCGGCACCCCGGACGGGGCGGCGATCGCCGTCACCTCAGACGCCCTGCACCCGGACTGGCCCTATGCCGGGATCTACGAGCGGCGGTTTTCGCGCTGCCGGGGGCGGTGCGCCGTGGAAGAAGGGGACGGCGAGGCCAGGGTCGTGGTCTGTTTTCGGTACGGGGATGATGGGCGCTCCCGGTGAATCTGAATGAGTGGAGGACGGCAGGTCAGGATCGCTCCTGGTGAGTGCCCGGCGTTCAGGGATAGTGCTTCCTGATGAACTCCCGTATCTTCATCGACTCCAGCCAGCCCTGGTCAAGCCTGTTCACGATCTGATCGATCTCATATGCCTGCCCGGCAATCTGCTCGAAGACCCCTCCATCATGCATTGAGGCCAGGGCGATGATCACCGTGAGCGGGTTTCGAATCGAGTCATTCAGTATTGCAAGCTGCAGAATCTGCTCCTCCACCTGGAGGAGTGTGGTTTTCCTGAACTTTTCAATCTCTATTCGTTCTGTTATATCTTCGGCGATCCCGAGCAGATATCTCGGGTTCCCGGACTCGTCAGGGATCGGGATCTTTTTCGTATGAAGGATACGCTCTCCTTTAGCCCTCGTCTGAATAGGCTCTTCGGGAATATCCACCAGTGCGTTCTTCTGGAGTGCCTCTCGATCCGTCTCGAGGAAGCGGAGACTCTGTTCCTGCGGGAAGAGATCAAAGTCGTTTTTCCCGATCAACTCCTCACGTGGTACGCCAAGAAAATCTTCACCTGCTTTGTTGAACCTGATAAAACGGAGATCGTCTGCGTCCTTGACAAAGACCATATTCGGGATATGCTCGAAAATATTGTCCAGGAACCTCTCTTTTTCACGCAACTCCTCTTCAATCTGGTTGCATCGTGCAATCTGGTCTTCGAGCTGGAGGACTTTATTCTGAAGTTTGCGAAAGATGACCTCATTATATTCCTGCAGGGTTTTGATCTCATCCTGTTCTGTCTGTTCAGGTGGAGATGACGTCCCCTGTTCTGATTCATTCAGGACATCCCGGACGATCCCCATGAGTACATCGGGTTTCACCGGTTTTACGATATACCGCTCGGCGCCAAGGTTCATGGCAAACCGCTCGTCCCTCGGGTCGGTATAGGTTGCCGTGTAGAAGATGAGGGGGATATGCTGCAGGTCTTCGTCTGCTTTCCACCGCCGGCAGAGCTCAAACCCGTCCATGACCGGCATCAGGATATCGGTGATGATCAGATCGGGTGGATGCTCTTTTGCCAGTTCAAGTGCTTCTACACCGTTTTTTGCCGGGATGACCTCATAAGAACATCCTTTCAGGATCGACTCCAGGAGGTAGAGGTTCTGCTGGATATCATCTGCGATCAGGACGCGTGTCATTTCGGACGGTCTCCGTCTGTGATCGGCAGTATGTACGCCTTAATTTCCTGGATAAAGGTCTCCGGATTGATGGGTTTTTCGATATAGCCCGTGCATCCGGCAGAGAGGGCCTTCTCCCGGTCGCCTGCCATCGCATAGGAGGTGAGGGCGACGAGCGGGGTATCTGCATGTTCCGGCATCTTCCGGAGTTCCCGGGCTGTTGTGTATCCATCCATGCCCGGGAGCTGGATGTCGAGGAGGATGAGATGAAACGGCGTGCGTGAGGCGATCGCTACTCCTTCTCGCCCATCTCTTCCCCTCAGGACTTCATAGCCCTGGGCCTTCAGGATATAATTCACCAGGTAGAAGTTCTGGTCATTATCTTCGATATACAGAATGGTGGTTTTCATCTGCTCCTCCTCTCACCCGGCAGGGTCACGGTGAAGACCGACCCGCGGCCGGGTTCGCTCTCGACACTGATGGTGCCGCCCATCATGTCGAGGAGTTTCTTGGTGATCGATAGGCCAAGGCCGGTCCCTTCATACTGCCGTGTGAGGCCTGTATCCAGCTGGCTGAAAGGTTTGAAGATCGTCTCGATGTCGGCCTGCTGTATCCCTATCCCGGTGTCAATGACACGAATCATGACCATGTCCTCTCGTTTTGAGCATTCTACCCTGACAGATCCCGTTTCGGTGAACTTTATGGCATTGCTGAGGAGGTTCAAGATCACCTGTTCGATCCGCCTGAGATCGCCCGACACCATCCCCACATCCTCTGCGCATTCCAGTTCCAGCGTGAGGTTTTTCCTCTCTGCAAGCGGCTTTGTGGTGCGTATGGCTTTGTTCAGGACTGCTGCCACATCCACCGGCTCAAGAGAGATTGCAAGTTGACCTGCCTCGATCTTTGAGATGTCCAGCACATCGTTGATCAGGGCAAGGAGGTGATCGGCGCTCTCAGAGACCATGCCGAGCTGTTTCTTCTGCTCCTCGTTCAGGGGCCCGGCGAGTCCCTGGAGAAGGATGCCGGAGAACCCGATGATGGAGTTGAGCGGTGTTCGGAGTTCATGGGACATGGTTGCCAGGAAGGCCGATTTGATCCTGTCCGCCGATTCTGCTGCCTCTTTGGCGGCGGCCAGCTCACGCGTGCGTTCCGAGACGATCTCCTCAAGATGGTCGCGGTATTCCTCAAGCTCCATGTATGCACGTTTCCGCTTCTCCTGTTCGAGCCTGATCCGCTCAACCATCGCCTTGAACGAGGCGGCAAGCGTCCGGAGCTCGCCGGCATCCGCAGTCTCGATCGTCTGGTCGAGATCCCCGGTTTCTGCAATGGTCCTGCTCACCGCCGTCAGGCTGGAGAGAGGACGGATGAGGGTCCTGTTCAGGATGAAGATCGTGGCGGCACTGAGGAGAATAAGGGCCAATATGACGAAGAAAAGCGTCTGCCGGATCGATTCGTTGATCCGCTCTTCAATGGTGCTGACGGGTATGAAGGTCCCGATCTTCCATCCCAGTTCCGGCGATGTGATGTAGATCAGGTATCTCCCGTCATGGACGAGTACACCCTCTTCAGTTGCCAGGAAGAAACCTGCCTGTTCGCCGAGGACGGTGCCGATATCTTCGAAGAGCACGGTTGTATTATAACTGGCAAGGATTGTTCCGCTGCGGTCGGTGAGGATCATCTCCTGATTGCCGATGCTTTCGATCGATGCGAGATATTCTGTCAGGTTGACAAGGGTGATATCGGCCCCGATCACCCCGTATACCTCCCCGTCTTCATCGAGAAGGGCCGTCACGGTCCCGATGTTGACATCCGGTGTTGTGACCGAAGAGTACGGTTCCGTCACCATCACCTCGCCGGGATGTTCTTTTGCAAGAATATACCAGGGCCGTTCCCTGGGATCGTAGGCCGTGGGGCGTGCGCGTTCGTACGATCTGACAAAAGCTCCGTTTTCACGCCCCATATAGACGGAGCTGACATAGGGGTGTGATATCTGGTACGCTCTCAGGATATCGATGATTGCCTGTTCTTCGTCGGTGATCGAGTACTGATACGTCTCCTCGGATGCGTTCAGGAAATTTGTAAAGTCGGCGTCATCGGGGTTGCGGACGATCTCGTTCAACGAGAGTTCATGGACATCGTAATGGGCAGAACTGATAAAATTCGTCAGGGCAAACTCGATATGCCTGAGCTGAAGTTCGGTATTGTCGGAGATGGCATCGAGGTTCTGTTCGTGCAGGGTCGACGGGAGCAGACCGCCGATCATCACCAGTACAAGAGCTGCAATAATCAGGTAGATGAGCAGGACTTTTGACTGGAGGGACATTGCGGGGTGACTCGCCTGTTATTCAATACTTCCCTGGAATCTCATAGATATAACTTTTCTTAATTGATCTCTTCATTCAAAACAGATCCAAAAACTATTGTGCGTTTCAACGGTTTTTTCATCCGATCCGTCAGGTTGGAGCACCGGAATGCGCCACACCTGCCGCGCTCACAACATCAAAACGTGGACGCACAACAACAGGAGAGAAGAGAATGCTTTGTGGAGACCATCGCCTTTTTGGGGTGTGGATGTGATTCATTCGCCTTCTCCAATCTTCTCGCCGGGGGCGATTGCCCCCGGGAGGGTTTTGCTCGATTTCCTGTACGCTCACACAACGCCAGCCTCTGCCCGGGGGTTCTTACCCCCGCATCCCTGCATGCGATTGCCGTGGATCTGGAGGGCAGGGAGAGTAGAGCATCTGTCGATGAAAAATGATGGGTGGTTAGATGGCGTGGGCTGACCATCCCTGCCCCTATCGCATGTGCGGGGGGGTTGGGGGCGGTCAGCCCCCGGCAGAGGCAGAACCTCATTTCCCGTACACGCACACAACGCCTGCCCCGCGCCGGGGGTGTTCTTACCCGGCGACCCGCGCTGCTTGATTTGGCCGAGTGTGGAGGGTAAGGACCACGCAGCCCATCCGTCCATGAAAAATTATTTATGGACGTGCCGGCTCGGTTTGCCCGTCCCCACCCCAATCGCAGGTCTATGGGGCCAGCAGGCCCCCGGCAGAGATAGACCTCCTGAGGACTCTATACATCCATTTACTCCTGTTTTATCGCCGAAATATACGCGATCCCGATCTTTGCCCTGCGGATCCGCGTCATATCCAGGAGGTGGCGCATATCCACGAACTCCCCCTCTGCAAGACACCGCTCGATCCCCCTCAC
>NZ_CM001555.1:1395729-1452998 GCF_000275865.1 Methanofollis liminatans DSM 4140
CCCCGGTACCGGCGTACCCTGATATCCCGTACGCTCACACAACGCCCACCCCGCGCCAGGGGTTCTTACCCCCGGACCCCCGCGCGAGGATTGCCCCTGACATGAGGGAACGGAAGGGGCGGAGCATCTGTCGATGAAAAATAATGGATGGACGTGCGGCGTGGTTTGCCCGTCCCTGCCCCTATCTCAGTTTTGCGGGGCAACAGGCCCCCCGGGAGAGGCTGCTCGATTTTCCAGAACCCGCACGTTCTCGATGTGAAGAGACGATAGAACGAATAGCAAAGGTCGCCTCTGCCCGGGGGTTGCACCCCCGGACCCCCGCACACGATTGCCCTGGACATGAGGGAGCGGGAGAGCGGAGCATCTCTCGATGAAAAATGATGGGTGGTCAGATGGCGGGGGCTGACCGTCCCCACCCCTATCGCATCCGCGCGCGGACCGGGGGCAGCAGGCCCCCTGGCAGGGGCAGAACCAGATTTCCCGTACACGCACACAACGCCTGCCCCGCGCCAGGGGTTCTTACCCCCGGACCCCCGCGCGAGGATTGCCCCGAATGTGCGGGGTAAGGACCAGGCAGCGCATCCGTCGATGAAAAATAATGGATGGACGTGCCGGCGCGGTTTGCCCGTCCCCGCCCCAATCGCAGGTCTATGGGGCCAGCAGGCCCCCGGCAGAGATAGACCTCCTGAGGACTCTATAGATCCATTTACTCCTGTTTTATCGCCGAAATATACGCGATCCCGATCTTTGCCCTGCGGATCCGCGTCGTATCCAGGAGGTGGCGCATATCCACGAACTCCCCCTCTGCAAGACACCGCTCGATCCCCCTCACGAGGTCGGTCTCCGCGTCCCACGGGACGCCCCTGAAGACGACGCCGTGGTTGTGGAGGGAGAGGCCGGACGGTCCCGCGTGCCCGGCGTCGATGGCGTCGAGCGCCGCAGGATCGTAGCCCGAGAGGTCGGCCGAGAGGTCGATGCCGATGCCGAAGGTGACGATGCTGTATCCGTCGTACTTCATCTCGGTGCAGACGTCCATCCAGTCGTCGTAGTTCTCCGGGTCCAGGATCGAACCGCCGTTTGCGGGTGCGTCCCGTGCGATCGGCGACCGCTTGATCCCGGTGCTCTGGACGCCGGCAACCACGCCCCAGATCGCCGTCGCCAGAACGCCGCGGCACTCCTTCCTCCTCTCCTTCGCCAGGGCGAAGATGGCGCGGTACAGGGCGTCGAGGGCGATCCCCTCCTCGCCGGCCGCCTCCACGACGGCGACCTCGTTGAACGACCCTTCCAGCGAGAGGTTGAACGCCGTATAGGCCCTGACCGCCCCGGTGTCTCCGGCCGGCACGAAAAAGTCGGGCGTATCGTGGCCGTCGGTCGGGAGCCAGATCATCGAGCCGTGCAGGGTCATCATCTCGCCGAGATAGGGCATCGTGTCTTCGACCCCGCTCCCGAGGGCGCCGAGGCCGAGCGAATACGTGATCCCGGAGAGGCGCTCGGCGCTGAGGTCCTCCTCCCTGATGCGGGCGTGGAGGAGGGTGGCGAGGCTCCCCTTCACCCGCAGGGAGGCGGGGGCGCGGGACGCAGGCTCGAACGCGAAGCGCGCCCCTTCCCGCTCGACCGTCGGATTTTTGAGGTCGGCGATCAGGGAGAGGGAACCCTCGCGCTTCTGCACCTCCCTCAGGGCGTCATCCCGGGACGAAAAGATCGGGAGGACCCGGTCGAACCCGGCCATCGAGAGCACGTTTTGCGGGTACTCTCCCACGTTGCAGAGGGCGATCCCGCCGTTTCTCGCCTTCACCTTCTTATGGAGCGCCAGCAGGATCCTGATCCCGGCGCTGCTCATATAGGTGAGCCCGTCCAGATCGAAGACGACCGACCGGTCGTCGTCCCGCAGGCTCCGCTCGATCTCGGGCGCCGCCTGCGTCGCCGCGTAGCCGTCGAGCCGCCCTTTCAACCCGATGACGAGGACGCCATCAATTCGTTCTGTCGTAATCTCCATCTCTATTACCTCAGTTCAGAGAATTTTTCCAAGGACCAGGATGTTCCGTCCGTCTCTGCGCTCGTAACGCAGTTCGTCGGTCATCTCCCTGATTAGGTGGATGCCGAGGCCGCCGATGGGCCGTTCATCGGCGTCCCCCTCAAGGTCGGGTTCCGCTGCCTCTGTGGGATCGAAGGGCACCCCCTCGTCCTCGATCTGCACCCTGACCATCCCCCCCTCGACCAGGCAGGAGATCCAGATCCGGCCGTTTGAAGAGGGGTAGCCGTACAGGATGATGTTGGTCACCGCCTCGTCCACCGAGAGTTCAAGCGCCCGGACGGCTCCCTCCGGCACACCGAGGCGTTCGAGGGCCCCGGTCACCGAGGCAAGCGCACCCGGCAGGGACGAGATGACCGCATCGAAGGAGATCTCTTCCATCGTCACACTCCTTTGAGCACCATCAGGGTGATATCGTCGAACTGGGGCTCTTCTCCCGCGTGCTCGCGGATCCCGTCCCTTATCTCCCTGATGATCTCCTGCGACGGGCGGCCGCGCACCCTCAGGATCGTCTCCATCAACTTCGCCTCACTGAACTCTTCGTCTTTGCTGTTGATCGCCTCGGTCACGCCGTCGGTGTACAGGACGAGCAGGTCGCCCGGCAGGATGGTGACCTGCGCCTCCCCGTACGCCTGGTCGCTGGCGGCGCCGAGCGCCACGCCCGTCGGCATCAGGCGGACAAAATCGTTCGATCCCGCCCGAAGGAGGAGGGGCGGGTTGTGACCGGCATTCGCGTAGGTGAGCGTCCGGTTCTTTTCACTGAGCACCCCATAGAAGAGGGTGACGAACATCCCCGAATCCGACTGCTCCTCGATCATCGTGTTCGCATCGGCAAGGGCGAGCGAGACCTCGGGGTGCCAGCTTGCCATCGCCCTGATGATCGTCCGGGAGAGCGCCATGTACAGGGCCGCAGAGACGCTCTTGCCCGAGACATCCGCGATGACAAGCCCGGTATGGTCAGGCCTCAGGCGGATCGCATCGTAGAAATCGCCGCCGACCTCCCGTGCCGGACAGCTGACGGCGAAGAGGTCGAACCCCTTCAGCGGGGGGATGGACTTCGGCAGGAATGTCTGCTGGATATCTGCTGCAATCTGGAGTTCGGCCTTTTTCCGCTGGAGTTCGTCGTGGTAAGAGTCGCGTTCGGCCTTTGTCCGTCTTTCGGCAAGGAGGTTGGCGATCAGCTGCGCAAAGATGAACATCCCGGCGGCGTTGGCAAGGATCATCGGCAGGGCCACCTGGTTCACGAGGGAGAGGGCCTGGTCGAAGGGCTGCGCCAGGAGGAGGACGATCCCCATGTGCAGCACCTCCATGCCGGCGGCAAACCCGACGGCGGTTTTGACGGCGACCGGGCGCCCCCGGTGGGCGTAATAGATCGCCCCGCCGAGAAGGCCGGCAAGGACCGTCGAGAGCGAGCAGGAAGCGGCGGTGAAACCACCCATTCCCATCCTGAAAGCGCCGCCGATGAGCCCGGCGCCGAGACCGACCACAGGCCCGCAGAAGATCCCGGCGACCATCGGGCCGAGGTCACGCACATTGATCGGTGCGCCGAGCACTTCGACGCCGCTCAGGGTCCCGTATATCGAGAGGATACCGAAAAACAGGATCAGGTACACCCGGTTCCTGATCGAAAGCCGGCGTTCAAGTACTTCGGTGAAGATCCCGGTCCTGGTGATGAAATAGGCTGCGACGATGATGACGCAGATCATCTGCAGGAGAACGAGCAGATCCTGTATTTCGGCGTTCATCCTGTCTGTCCCTTTCTGCGAGCGGCCTCCTCGACAGTGTCATGGACGGAAAAGATCCTCAGAAAACCTGATATTTCAAAGACTTCCCGCACAAACGGCTTCAGCGCGGCGATCGAGAGATCCCCGCCCACCTTTTTCAGGTTCTTCTTTGCCGCGAGGAGCACCCGGAGACCTGAACTGCTGATATACTCAAGCCCCCCCATGTCGACGATGATCGTGCGTTCGCCGCCTTCGATGAGCCCGGAAAGTTCCGTATCAAGGAGACCGGCCGAAGCGGCGTCGATCCTTCCTGTTACCGATACGACGGCACCATCCTCGCCCGTATGCACTGATATGCCGATGGCATTCGTCATTGGTATTCGCGTGTCATGTACGACCATAAGTAGATTGTTTTTCTGCGCACGGCGTATGCTCACCGAACCGCCGGCTGTTTCCGGAAGATCCCCTCGATCTCGGCGCGCAGGTGCGCCGTCCCCCTGACCCTGAGGGGCCACGTCCGGGTCAGGAGGCGCACCGGGGCGAGGGAGGGGAAGAGGTCGGCGACCTCTTCCTCGGTAAAATAGTGCGTGAGTATGCCGTCGCCCCGCCGGTACGAGGCGGGCTCCGTCTCCACCCCCTTACCATAGCGCATGTCCGCGGTGGAAAAACCCCGGAAAAAAAGGCTTCCCCCCTCGCGGAGCACGCTGCTCAACGCCCCTGCCGCCAGCATCCGATCGCCTTCCTCCATGTGGCCCAGCACATGGAAGGCGCAAACGGCGTCGTAACTCCCGCCCCTGAACGGGAGGGCACGCACGTCGGCGACGAGCAGGTGGGCGGCGTCGCGGACCGATCTGCGGGCAAGGGCGATCGCCGCGGCAGAACAATCTATCCCGACAACACCGGCATTGTTTGCGGCGATCGCGGCGAGCGTCTTTCCATTGCCGCACCCGACTTCAAGAACGCGCCCGCACCCCGCAATCGCGGGAAGATCGTGGACCGCCCCGCCCCAGCGCTCTCCCCTGGCCAGGTAATCCTGCTCCCATTCTTCCCCGGCCATAAAAAAAAGAGGTTACTGGTGTTTCTCGATCGAGAGCAGTTTGATCGTAAACTTCAGATCCTGCCCGGCGAGAGGCGAGTTTGCGTCCAGGGTGACGGTCGTCTCGTTCACCGCCACCACCCGAAACTGCGCCGAGTTCTGCAGGAAGATCTGCCCGACCGCCGTATCGGCCGGCAGGTCGGTGCGGTTGATGTAAAAGACCAGGTCGTCCCGGTGCTGTCCATATGCCTCGTCGACCGGGATGGTCACCTCTTTCGTCTCGTCCACGGCCATGCCGATGACCGCATCGTTAAACCCGGGGATCACCCGGCCCCCGCCGATCATGAAGGTGAGAGGGGCCCTGCCGACCGAGGTGTCGAAGACCGTCCCGTTCAGGTACATTCCGGTATATTCAACCGTGACATTGTCCCCGGGCGCCGCCGTCTGCCGCTCGGGGGTTCCCGTGCACCCCGCGGCAAGGATCAGTGCCACCAGTATGGCGCATCCCGCCAGTACGATCCTGGATCTCATCTCCACCTGTTTGGGACTGAGGGGGATAAAAGAGTTGGTGGTTGTCAGGGCCGCGGGCGTACCGGCCTATCCCTCCTCCCGCCGCACCCGGCCCCGTGCCAGGGAGAAGTAGATGCCGGCAACACAGAGGGCGGCAAAGAGTGCGAATGCGATCTGTACGCTTGATAGAAGTTGTGCGTGATACGCCGGGGTGATCTGGACGCGTCCGATGATCACCGAGAAGATCATCATGGCGATCCCGAGAGAGAGCATCATCCCGACCTGGCGGGTGGTTCCAAGGGTGGCCGATGCAACGCCGAGGAAATGCCGGTCCACCGAACTCATGATCGCGTTGGTGTTCGGCGAGGAGAAGAGGGCAAAACCAAGGCCGAGAACGGCGAGCGCCCCCACGATAAAGACCAGCGGGGTCTCCTCGGTGAGAAGGGCGAGCATGACAAGGCCGATCACCGTCACGCCCATCCCGGCCGAAGCGACGATGCCCGGCTCGATCCGGTCTGAGATCCGCCCGGCCGCCGGCGAGAGCACTGCCTGGACAAAGGGCTGGGCGACCAGGATGAGCCCGGCGGTCTGGGGGTCCAGCCCCTTGTTGTACTGGAGATAGAGCGAGAGGAGGAAACTGACCGCGAAGGTGGCGCTGTAATTGATGAGGGCGGCGAGGTTCGAGAAGGCGAAGACATGGTTCTCCAGGAAAAGCCTCACCCGCAGGACCGGGCTCTCCACGCGCATCTCCCGGCGGATGAAGAGGGCGAGCATGAAGATGCCGAAGAGGATATAGGCCCATCCAGCCGCCTGCGGGAGGACCGAGAGGCCGTACATCAGGGAGAGGAGCATCAGGCCGTAGACGATCGATCCGGTGAGGTCGAAGTGATCAGGGTGGGTCTCGGTCCACTCGTCCCTGTTCTTGAGGAGCAGAAGGATGACGATGGCGCCGAGCGGGATCACCGAGAGAAAAATGCTCCGCCAGCCGAAGGCATGGGTCAGCACCCCGCCCAGCACCGGCCCCATGGCGAGGCCGATATAGACCGATGCGACATTGATCCCGAGCACCCGGCCGCGTTCGCCCGGCGGGTACACGGCCGTGAGGGCGGCGACCGCCGTCGAGAAGATCATGGCGCTCCCGATCCCCTGGACCAGGCGGAAAGCGATGAGCATGGAGGTGGAATCGGAGAGGGCGCAGAGCAGCGTCGCTATCGTGAAGATGACAAAGCCGGGGAAGAAGATCCGCCGCATGCCATGGATGTCGGCAAGCCTGCCCATCGGTATCATGAACATCGCCGAGGCGAGGATGAAGGAGGTCGGGATCCAGCCGAGAAGAACGGCATCTGCCCCGAACTCTGACCCGATAGCAGGAAGAGCGATGTTGATGGACGAACTCATAAAGGGGGTGAGGAACGAGGCGAGTGTTGCGATCACCAGGATGCATCGCCGGTCGATAGAGGTGCTTCGGGAACTGAGTGGGACGCTCATATATGGTCTGAGCAGATTTGAGCGGGAGAATATTTAGCCCTCTGCACGGGCCCGCATCCCCACCGCCGCAGCGTAGATGACGAAGATATCCCTGCCGTCCAGGCCCAGGAGGGCGTTGAGGGCGTCGTCGTCGAAGGCCCCGATCGCACAGACGCCGCAATCGACCGCTTCGGCGGCGAGGTAGAGGTTCTGGCAGGCGTGACCGGCGTCGATGAAGATATAGCGGTAGCCGCGCTCGCCGTAGCGCCAGGTCATCCGGTAGCGATCGGCCGCCCAGATGAAGAAGGCGGCTGAGTCGGTGACCATCGGCTGGTTCAGGCAGGCGTCCCTGATCCGCCCGGCCACATTCGCGTGGGCCTGGAGCCGGAAGAGGCGATTGGACAGGGCCGCATAATGGTACAGGCCGGGCTCGACGCCATCGACCCGGTTCACGAGGAGATAGGTCTCAAGGGCGTGGCGGGCGCCGGCCGACGGCACCGACCTGATCGTCCAGTCGTTGCCCACGACCGACTGCACGCCCTGCGAGCACCAGAGCAGATAGGAGAGCGTGGCGAGCGGCATCTTTGTGGTGGCATAGGTCCGCACACTCCGCCGCCGTGCGATCGCATCGGTGAGGTCGATTGCTCCGGGGCAGGCCTCGCCCGGGAGCGGGAGCGGAAGGCCCGCGCCGCTGTCTTCTCTCTCCAGCGGGGGCTGTGCTTTGCCGAGGTACTGGTCAGAGGGGCCGAGGTACGGGAACCTCGTCTTCTCGATGAAATCCTGTCCTGTTCCCATGGATCACCTCCTGCCATATCACCGGCATTAAAGATTGTGCGTACCCCTGAAGAAGACTCATCTGCCGCGGGGTCAAGAGATAGAGGAAGACAACCGTGACGCACTACGATCTGATCATCATCGGGGGCGGGCCGGCCGGGCTGTTCGCCGCCGCACGCGCCGGCGCAGGGGGGGCGCGGGTGCTCGTCCTCGAAAAAATGGCAGAGCCCGGGAGAAAACTGCTCATCACCGGGTCGGGCCAGTGCAACCTCACCCATGCCGGAGATATGCCCGGATTTTTCGGCCATTACGGGAAAGGGGGATCGTTCCTGAAGCCGGCGCTCAGGCATTTCACCAATACCGATCTCGTCTCCTCTTTCACCGCTCTGGGCGTCCCGCTCAAGAGCGGGGAGGACGAAAAGATCTTCCCGGTCTCACGGAAGGCCCAGGATATTCTCGACGCCCTCCTCGCCGATTGCAGGAAGCACGGCGTCGCCATCAGGTGCGGGGAGGCGGTCAGGGGGGTCGAACGATCCGGCGACGGCTTCTGCGTGACGACGGCCGCGGGCGAGTATCGTTCGACGTTCCTCCTCATCGCCACCGGCGGGGCGTCGTATCCGTCCACCGGGTCCGCGGGCGACGGCTACGCCTTTGCACGGGCTCTCGGCCACACGATCGCCGCCACCGCCCCGGCCCTCACCCCGGTGACGATCCGGGACTACCCCTTTTCCGACCTCGCCGGGATCTCGCTCCAGAACTGCACCGTCTCGCTCTTTCGTGAGGGGAAAAAAGTAGACGGGTTTTGCGGGGACCTGCTCCTCACCCACAACGGGCTCTCCGGACCGGTGATCCTGAACGCTTCCCGCTTTATCCTCCCGGGCGACGAGGTGCGGGTATCGTTCCTGCCCGAAGAACAGAGAGACGACCTTGTACAGACGCTGACCGGGTGCGGGGCGACGCGGGTCAACACCGCCCTCTCGACCTTTCACCTCCCTGAAAGGCTCCAGAAGCGCCTGGTCGATCGTGCCGGGATCCCGCCCGAGGCGACCTGCGCCCACCTCACCAGGGCGTCGCGGAACCGGCTTGTCCAGATCTTCACCGGCCACCAGATGACGGTCGAGGCCCTGGGGGGCTACCGCATCGCCATGGTCACCAGGGGCGGGGTGGCGCTCGACGAGGTCAACGGGAAGACGATGGGCTCCAGGATCGCGGACGGGCTGTTCTTTGCCGGCGAGGTCCTGGACATCGACGGCGACACCGGGGGCTACAACCTCCAGGCGGCCTTCTCCACGGCGGCACTGGCAGCCGACGCCGTCCTCAAGCGGCTGAAGAGCGCCGGCTCTTCCTGACCAGTCGGTATTATGTATCTTCTCTTCCAATTGCCGTAGTATCAGCCCTCCCGGTCCCGTTTGCAGAGGCGGGCAGGACTTCCCGGTGAGTCGAAGATGTTTGAGAGAGTTCTTTGTGCAACTGATTTTTCCCGGTCTTCAGAGGTGACGGCGGCGCTCATCCCCCAGATCCCGACGGTAAAGGAGGTGGTCCTCACCCATGTGATCGATCCCGCCGACACCTCGTATCTTGGATGGATCGCCGGTCGATCCCCGGTATTGCCGAAAGAGGCCGCAGAGGCTGCATTCACGCAGGAAAAGAGGGTGCTGCTCGGTGCCGGTCTCGCCGTGACCGAGCGCATCGCCGTTGCAGAGGAGGGGAACATCACCGGGGCCATTCTGGCCGTTGCGCAGGAGGTCAGGCCTTCCCTGATCGTGATGGGGGCGCGTGGCCGCAATATCATCAGCGATTTTTTCCTCGGCAGCGTCTCGTCAGGGGTGCTGGAGCGGGCGCGGACCCACATGCTCATCACCCATGCCAGGGTTTCCGGCGATACGAAGGAGAGGACACTCTTCTCCCGGGTGCTCTGCCCGGTCGATTTCTCAAAGCCCTCCCTCCAGGTCGTATCGATGCTGCGCCGCCTCAGGGTCCCTGAGGTGATCCTCGTCCACGTGGTCACCGGCGACGGGGAGACCGACATAAAAATCCAGGATGCAAAAACCCGGCTCTCGGCACTCCAGAAGAAACTCGAGGGCCCGGGGGTGCGTGTCGAGACCCTGGTCGCCGGGGGAGCGGCGGTCGACGAGATCTGCACGGCTGCGGAAGAGACCGGGGCCACCCTGATCATGCTGCCGCGCCTTGGCCGGACCGACTACATCACAAACACCCCCATCGGGAGCACGGCCGCAGGGGTGGCGAAACAAGCGCGCCGCCCGGTCTGCATCATCTTCCCGGCCCTGGACCTGGAGATCGCGGTGCGGGAACTCAGAAAAGAGGAGTTCACCCTCGCGGAGGAGGTCTGGGTCCACTACCACCAGCAGACGGCCGACCCGGCGACCGACCGGATCTTCGGCGTCTTCGTGGAGGGCAGCCTGGTCTCGGTGGCGCGCTGCCGGGCCCACCCCGACGGCCTGGAGGTGGACGGTGTCTTCACCCCGACCGAGTACCGCGGCCGGGGCTATGCGAAGCGGACGGTCGACGCCCTCGTCGCGGCCTGCGGGAACGAGACCCTCTACATGCACTCCACCCTCGAACTGGTGGGGTTCTACGGTTCGTTCGGTTTCGTCTCGATCCCCGAGAACGACCTCCCGCCGACGATCCGGGCGCGTTTCAACTTTGCGATGGGCGACATGGAGAGCGCAAACGTGCAGCCGATGATGCGGCCGGGGAAGACTCCATAAAGGATCAGGTGCAGGGAGGGTATGGTGATCCAGAATGGCGGTTGACGTGGGCGATCAGGCCCCGGAGATCTGTCTCCCTGACATGGACGGAAACGAGGTCTGCCTCGCGGATGCGCGGGGATCGTTTGTCGTCCTCTATTTCTACCCGAAGGACAATTCGAGCAGTTGCACGATCGAGGCGAAGGATTTCACCGCGGAGGCGGCGGCGTTCGCCGGGGAAGGGGCGCGGGTGATCGGGATCAGCCCGGACTCGACCGAGAGTCACCGGCGGTTTTCCGAGAAGCAGGCGCTCGACCTGACCCTGCTCTCCGACCCCGATCGCCTGAGCATGGAGGCCTTCGGGGTCTGGGTAAAAAAACGGATGTACGGGAAGGAGTACATGGGGGTCGAGCGGAGCACTTTCATCATCGATCCCGAGGGACGGATCGCCGCCGCCTGGCGTGCGGTGAAGGTGAAGGGGCATGCGGCGGCGGTGCTCGACCGCCTGCGGGAGTTGAAGGGGGCGGCGTAGCCCCCGTTCAGCCGTGGTAGTCCCGGCGCGATCTCTCGATGGTGCCGAGGCGCTCGATCCGCCGGTCGGCGTCCCTTCCGTGGAGGGAACGGGCGCCGGTGTCCTGCCGGGCCGGGCAGAAGGGGCAGAGCGAGAAGGGGATGTCGTCGCTTTTGTCCCTGACCGGGCAGTAATAAGAATCTCCTTCCCGGTAGACCGCGAGGCCGCCGGGGAAAGGGGTGCCCACCGGGTGGGCCGGTTCTTCCAGGACGTACATCGTGAAGGCCGCAAGGAGGTACTTCAGGAAATAGAGTTCGAGGGGGTTTTCGGCCTGCGCACGCCTCCGGCAGGCCTCCTGCACCATGGCGGCGTATGCCCCGAGGGAGGGGCGGACCGGGCCGTCTTCGAGGGCGGGATCGTCCGTGCAGAGGAGCATGAGGGCGTGATACGACCCGAAGATGGAGGCGTGGATCCGCGGGAGAAGGAGGCGGCGGTAGGCCGGGTCGAGGTCCCGCGTCTTCTCCTCGAAGTTCTTCATCATCGCTTCAAGGTCGGTGACCGAGAACCGGGCCGCTGCATCTGAGATCGCACCGAGGAGTTCGAGTTTTGTCTGCGCCTTCCCGATGGCGGCGGAGATCTCCTCCGCCTCCGCAAGAGAGAGGCGGGCGCCCCCGCGCTGGCGGCCCGCGGGCGCCAGGATCTCCTCCCACATCGCCGGCCCCGGTGAGGCGATGGGAGCGTGCGAGGAGGGTATTCGTTTCTTTCCTGTGCGGTCAGAGAACCATGCAGAGAGCCTGAAGGTCACGAAAAAGAGGTCGGCGCCGGAGCGGATAATGGTGGTGTCACTCCCCGGATGACACCGCACCCTCGCCGGCGTCCCGAAACGCCCTGGTCACCCCGCCGGGGCCGAGTTTTATCCCGCCGAAGATCCGGGAGACGACGAGGGCGTGGCGGTCGAGGGCGTGTTTATCAAGGACGGCGAGGAGCGCCCGCCCCGGGGTGCCGACCTCGCCGTCGTTCCGGGAGAGTTCGACCGTCCCCGACGGGGCGCCGAACCTGAGGGCGGTGCAGTGGTGCGCCGCCTTCCGGTAGCGCTCCCGGTGGAGGGCGAGGATCCCGGCGAGGTCGTCCGGGGAGTCGATCGCATACAGGTGGGCATAAAACCTGGACTTCTTCACCTCCAGTTTGACGGCGGCGAGTTCCTGCATGCGATCCTCTTCGGTGCCCGGAGAGAAAGAACCCCCGGCGCACCGCGGGGATAGGGTTAAGTCTCGAAACGCTCTCAGGGCATCATGCACGCACACCAGAGCACACTCATCATCCTTATCGCCCTGCTCGCCTGCATCGCCGGATGCACGGGCGATCAGGAGACGCCGGCGCCGACAGAGACCGTGACCCTGCCGACAGAAACCGTGACCATGCCGACAGAGACCACGACCATGCCGACAGAGACCACGACCATGCCGACAGAGACCATGACCCTGCCGCCCGATGCCGTCGAGATCACCGCCGAGAACTTCGCCTTCGACCGCCAGGAGATCGCGGTCCCGGCAGGTTCGACGGTCGTGATCCGGTTCGAGAACCGCGACGCCGGGATCGGCCACAACGTCGCCGTCTACGAGACCGATGCCGCCGAAAACGCCATCTTCAGGGGCGACATCATCACCGGACCGGCCGAGACCGTCTACACCTTCACCGCCCCGGAGACGCCGGGCACCTACGTCTTTCTCTGCGACCCGCACCCGGTCCAGATGAGAGGGGCGTTCGTCGTGACCTGACGATGACCCGCCCGTCCTATCTCGGTCTGCTGGAGAGCGGCGACCTCACCCGGCGGGCCGACGAGGCCCGGGCCGTTCTTTCGGCCTGCACCCTCTGCCCGCGCCGGTGCGGCGTCGACCGGCTTGCCGGGGAGAGCGGGTGGTGCCAGAGCGGACGGCTTCCGCGGGTCGCCAGCTCCGGCCCGCACTTCGGCGAGGAGCCCGAACTCGTCGGGAGAGGCGGGTCCGGGACGATCTTTTTTTCAAACTGCACGATGCGGTGCGAGTTCTGCCAGAATTATTCCATCAGCCAGTGCGGCGAGGGCGAGGAGATCGCGTGCGCCGACCTCGCCCTGATCATGCTCGGCCTCCAGGAGGCGGGGTGCCACAACATCAACCTGGTCTCGCCCACGCACTATGTCCCCCAGATCCTCCGCGCCCTCGTCACCGCCGCCGCATGGGGCCTCACCATCCCGCTCGTCTACAACACCGGCGGCTACGACCGGGCCGAGACGATCGCCCTCCTGGACGGGATCGTGGACATCTACATGCCGGACGCGAAGTACGGCGACGATGCGACGGCGCTGGCCCTCTCCCACGCCCCGGAGTACACGCGGTACATGAAAGAGTCGATCCGGGAGATGCACCGGCAGGTCGGCGACCTCGCGGTGGAGGACGGCGTCGCCGTCCGGGGGCTGATCGTCAGGCACCTCGTCCTCCCCTGCGGCCTCGCCGGAAGCCGGGAGGTCTTCGGGTTCATCGCCGACGAGATCTCCCGCGACACCTACGTGAACGTCATGGACCAGTATTATCCGGCCTGGCACGCCGCCGGGCGAACGGCAGAACTCCCGTCCTGCCTGCACCGCCGGCTTTCCCCGGCGGAATACGCCGGAGCCCTGGAGGAGGCCGCTGCCGCCGGGCTGCACCGCGGCTTCACGCCGCCGCCAGGCCGACGGGCAGGTTTATGAGGGGAGGGGGATATTCAGGTGTGCCCTATGACCGAAACCGATCTGTTTAAGACGATCAGGGCGCATGTCTGCCAGTGCGCCTATGACCTGCACCTGGCGCCGGACGTCGAGGCGATGGCGGCGCGGGGGTGGGTCTGAATGGAGACCGATGTGGTGGTCGTGCTCTGTACCGCCCCGCCCGGCGACGCCGAACGGATCGCCGATCTCGTCATCGGGAAGAGGCAGGCGGCGTGCGTGAACATCATGGGCGTGGGATCGGTGTACAGGTGGGAAGGAAAGATCCAGCGGGAGCGCGAGGAGTTGATGATCATCAAGACCGACCGGGAGCACCTCGACGCCCTGATGGAGACGATCGCCGGGGCGCACCCCTACGAGGTGCCCGAGATCCTCGCCCTCCCGGTCGCCGCCGGCAACCCGGACTACCTCGCCTGGGTCAAAGAGTCGGTGCAGGGGCACCCCTCGCCCTGACCGGAGGGTTTTCCACCTCCGCGGGCGAACGATCTCTCGATGGCGACGGTGATCAGGCCGTACCGGGACGATGACTTTGAAACGGTCATGGCGATCGAGCGCGGCGAAGACGGGTCCGACTACCAGTCGGCGGTCTTTGTCAGGCAGGCGGGAGTGCTCTTCCCGCAGACCTTTTTTGTCCTGGAGCACGAGGGGACGGCCGCGGGGTTCACCGTCGGCGGGGGCGTGCAGGGGGACGGGGGGCGTGCGTGGGTGCTCCGCCTGAAGGTGAGGGCGGACCTGCGCGGGCGGGGTTTCGGCCGGCTCCTCCTCTCCTGCCTCCTCGACGCCCTGCATGACCGCGGGGTCGCAGAGGTTCTCCTGAGCGTCTCGCCGCAGAATCTCCCGGCGGTCAGGCTCTACGAGAGCAGCGGGTTTGGTGTGGCCGTAAAAGAGGAGGGCTATTTCGGCGAGGGTGAGGACCGCCTGCTCATGCGCCTTCCCCCGGGCTAGACGACACCCTCAGTAACGCGGCCCGGCGAGCGCCTCCAGTTCCTCCCTGATCACGCGCCTGAGGGTCTCCTCGAGATCATGCTGTTTCTCCTTTTTTTTCGCCGCCTCAAGAGCGGCATGCATGGCCCTGATCCCCTGCGAAAGGTTCGGACCATATTCAAGGGCCAGAGCATACGCTTCTTCGTCAATGCGGACGACTTTCGAGGGCATGTTACAGTATGCAACAGGCGTGCGGATAAACGTTACATTTTGTTACACCGGGCGGGGGCGGGCGTTACATCCCGTAACATGGGGGGGGGGTCGGCACCGGGAGATCTCACAGGATCAGCGACTCTGTCAAACCCCGGATAATACAACGATCTCCATAACCTCACGAAGGCGACCGGGGCGATCCGCCGCGAGTGCATCGATCCGTTTTTCAAGGCCTTCCAGAGAAATGAGGAGTGCACAGACTGAACCGAGAATATCTGGTGTAATTCAGCCAGAAGAATACGCGTTCGGCTCCGTTGAAATTGTATTCTGGCGTGCTTGCGCCGGAGGACTGCTGCCCCCGGACCCCCGCCCGGGATAGGTGGTGATACGGCACGCTCCCTCCCCGGATGTCCTGGTCGCTCTTCCCGGGGCATGCGCCCGCCACCCGACATTACTCATGCGCATAATAGCCCATTCCAATTCTTGTTTCATGATAGAGTGACTTAATCATTATTGTTATTAAAGAAAAATTCTTATAGTTCCTTTTTGGTCAAGGTTACCTCATATAGGAGAAACGCCCACCTGCTCCTGTAAGGTGTATGAGCGTGGCAAAAACGAGAAACCTGAAAAACACACGAGCGCAGATGACGATATGGCCGGAGGGGCGGGGGTGATGGCGGAGAAACCGGCGACCTCGCTCGGCCCGGTCCCCCTCCTCGAGGGGATCGCCCTGTCGGTCGCGGCCGGGCCTGAGGGGTGGGTCACGTCGTTCACCCGCGGCGGGGAGACGATCGCCGAAGACCGGGCGGCCGCCCTGCCCTGGATCGACCCCCGCGCCCCCGGGCGGCTTACAAACCGGCTGCACGAGGCGGTCCCCCTCGACCGGAAGGCGATCCGGGCCGCCCTGCTGGAGGTCTTCGAGACGGTCAGGTCCTCGCCCGACGCCGGCGCCCTGGTCTCCGGGCCGGTTGCCCGGGTGATCGGCGAGACGGCGGCGGTCTCGATCGAGGAGAGCGACCCGCCGGTCTACATCGTCGACCTGGCGGACGGGGGGCGCCTGATCTTCCAGAACCGCGAACTCGCCGACCCGCGGCCGGCGACCCTGAACGAACGCTGGCTTGCCGCCCACCCGGGAGACGCCCTCGACGCGAACGGCCGGGATTTTAAGACGGTCCGGGACTACTGGTTCGGGATCGCCGAGCGGGCCGAACCCTCCGGGGCCGGGTCGCAGTGGGAACCAATCGCCGAGGCCCTGCAACGGACGCTCTCCACGCTGCCGGCGAGCACGGAGCGGGAAGGGCTCCTCAGGTACGGCCTGTACCTCGAAGAGCGGCCCGGCGGTTCGGCGGTCCTCTGGGTGGCGAGCGGGATCATCGAGAACGTGCTCAGGGACCGCGGCCGGTCCATCATGGACCGGACCTTCCCCGAGTTCCTCAGGCGGGACGGCGCCCTGGTATCGGGGTCGCGCCGGTTCCGCATTGGAGGCGTATTGTGCCGCGCCTGGGGGTTTGATCCGGGGTTCAGGCCGGAGAACGCCGGGATCACGGTCTTTGAGAACCTCATCGAGGAGGCCCGCCCATGATCCGGGATGCCCCCTCTGTACCGCACGCGAGGGAGATGCCTGCACAAAAATGTGCGAGCATGTTTTTACCCGGTACAGGTGGAACAGGCGGATCAACCCGGAGCAGATTCGATATTATACGAATCGGATACCCATATGCAGGGTTTTTCCGATCCACCGTCGGATCGTGCATCCCGGTACACCCGGATCTGATCGTCTCCTGTACGGGACCGCGACCCTATACGATGCAGAAAAGAGAGGAGCGTTCGACCCTCGCGTGCGATCGATGGAGGCGGTCAGGATGACGGCCGACCTGATCCGGTGGCGGGGCGGACCGGGCGCCGGGAAGTCTTCGACCCTGATCGCGTACTGCCGGGCCGAAGCGGACGCCGGGGCAGGGACCTCAGACCTGGCGGTGATGACCTTCTCCCGCTCGCAGGCCGCCGACCTGGCCGCACGCCTCCACGCCGCGGTCTTTCCCGACGCCGAGGCGAGGGCGATGGCGGCGATGTGCACGACGATCCACGGTGCGGCCCTCAGGCAGTGCCTGGCCGCCGGCCTGATCGAGAGCCCGCGGGAGCAGGTGATCCAGCCCGGCGACCGGAAGAAGGCCGCGGTCTACCAGACGTTCATGGATGTGCACGGCCTCGCCTTCGACCAGGCGATCGGGGCCGACGACGAGGAGGACCGCACCCGCTCCGACCTCCCGGTCGGCAACCAGGTGATCGCCCTCGCCGCCTACCTCTCGGCGACCCTGCGCCCGCCCGGAGACTGGCGGGAGGCGGCGGCCGCCCTGGGGCTTTCGGTCCCGGGGTATGCCTGGCCTATCGAAGACCTCCTCGACGCATGGTCGGCATATAAAACCGAACGCGGCCTCTTCGAGCACGAGGACTACGTGCGCCTGGCCCTCGAACGGACGCTCCCGCCGCCGGCCCGGGTCCTGGTCGTGGACGAGTACCAGGACGTATCCCCGGCGCAGGACGCCCTGATCAGGCAGTGGGCCGCCTGCCCGGAGACCTGCCGGGTCTACGTGGCCGGGGACGAGGACCAGTCGATCTACGGGTTCCGCGGCTCTGACCCCGCCCTCTTCCTCACCATCGACGCCGAGGATAGGGGTGCGACCGGCCCGGCGTCCCGCCCGGTCTCGCACCGCTGCCCATCCAGGATCATGGCGGCGGCCGAGACGATCCTCGGCCACCCGGCGAACGTCTCCCCGTGCGACCGGGAGGGGCAGGTGCACCACGTCTGCCCGGGGACGGCCGAAGGGCTTGCCCGGCAGGTGGAGAACGCGATCGCCTACGCCCGGACCCTGCCGGGAGAGCGCCATCCGGTCTTCGTCCTCTCGCGCTACCGGAAGGGGGCCGGCAGCCTCGCCCACGCCCTCTCTGCCGCGGGCGTCCCGTGCAGCGGGATCCGGGCCGGCCGGGTGCGGTTCTGGACCCGGGTGCGGATCGGCAGGGACCGGGGCGCCCTCGAAACCGCGACCGTCAGCCCGTGGACCCTGAAGCGGGCGATCGCCCGCTCCCTCGCCGGGTGCGAGATCGATCCGGTGCCGACCGTCGAGGCCGAGGCCCTGGTCCTCTCGACCCTCGACGGGCGGGAGCGGACCGCCGCCCTCACCGCCCTGCGGATCAGGGCAAAGCGGGGGCCGGTCCGCCTGGGCGATCTCTACGCCCTGACCGGCGGGCGGCAGGGGATGCGGATCTTCGACGCCCTGAACCTGCGCCCCTGGATCGTCTCGCAGATCCACGCATGTCTCGCCCGGGAGCGGCAGCGGGGCTCAGAGATCCCGCCCGATATGGTGCGGGTGGACACGGTCCACGCTGCAAAAGGGCTCGAGGCGGCGGTGGTGCTCCTCCACACCGGCTACCTGAGGAACCGCCTGGACGACCTCGCCGACCCGGAACGGCGGGCCGAGGAGCGGCGGGTCTATTATGTCGGGGCGACCCGGGCCTCCCACGCCCTCCTCCTCCTGGACTTCGGGGAGGGGCCGGTCTGCCCGGTGCTCGCGGGGGTGGCGGCGTGAAGGCGATCATGGAAGAGGCGTGCCGGTTCTTCGAGCGGCACCTGACCGGCGAACACCTGGCCTTTCTCCTCTCCCGATACGGGTTTTGGCCGGCGTTTGCAGAGAGGGCGCGGATCGGCTACGCCCCGGCCCAGGGGGCGGCCCTCCTCCTGCACCTGATGGACCGGGGATTTCGCGGCGATGAGATCGTCGGCTCAGGCCTTGCCGTGCGGTGGGAGCGGGACGGGCGGATAGGAGTCACCGATCACTTCAGGGGGCGGATCGTCTTTCCGTACCTGGACGGCGAGGGACGGCCTGAATATTTCATCGCCCGGGCGACCGGCGAGACCCCGGCGCACGGCGACCGGGCGCCGGCGAAGTACAAGAAGCAGATCGTCACGGAGACCGGGCCGAGAGAGCCGATCTTCGGCGCCTGGTCGGTGATCGACGGCGCCCCCCTGGTCGTCACCGAGGGGATCGCCGACGCCCTCGCCGTAGTGCAGGACTGCCGGCCGTGCATCTCGCCGGTGACGACGCGGTTCAAGCGGGAGCGGATCGAGGAGGCGGCGGCATGCTGCCGGCGGGCCGGGGCGGTCTACGTGGTCATGGACAGCGAGGAGAGCGGGGCCGGGATGGCGGGGGCGGTGAAGACGGCGCACGCCCTCCTGGCGCACGGGATCGAGCGGGTGTATATCGGGACGCTGCCGCGGCCCGATGGGATCGATAAGGTGGACGTGAACGATTATCTCAGGGAGGGCGGCGACCTTGCACCGGTCCTCGCGGCGGCGGTGCCGGCCGCCGAGCACCCGGGCGTGCGGGAGGAGCGGCGGCAGGCGATCCTGGCCGGGGTGGCGAACCTCAGGTCGGCCGTCCCGCGGCGGGGGAAGAAGGGCGGCGGCGATCTCGAGGACCTGAAGCGGTGCATGCCCTCCCTCTCCGCCTACACCGGGATCGCCCCGGGAAGGAGGGGGGCGCACCCGGTGTACGGGTCGACGCACGGCGACAACTTCGCCGTCTCGGCGGACGGCGAGACCTGGACCTCGTTTCACGGCGGGAACGAGACGGGGAAATCAGGGAACCTGCTCAAGCTGATCGCCCTGGAGCAGGGGTTTCTCGGTGACGAGGGGATACCCCTGCGGGGGGAGGCGTTTTTGCGGACGGTGGGGTATTGTCGGGGGAGGTGGGGGTGAGGGGGGGTGTCGAGTGGTTGGAGAGTGATGATGGATGGGGGCGCGAGAGGCGGGATGGTTAGGGGCGAGCCCGGCCCTGAGAGGGGTGCTATGCCCGCCCGGTGCCAGTACTTCACTCATTTTGATATCCGACATCGAGTGATATGGCCTCGCGCGACGACGCAAAACGGCGTTAGTAGCACCCGGACACCGGACTTCGCGGCTTCGCGTCCTTCGCGTGAGGCTCTCTCTCTCCGGGTGCTGAAAACTCACGCGAAGTCGCGAAGATACGCGAAGGGAAGTCGATGGTTTGATCTCCTGGTCGCCGTCTCAAACATTTTAGCGAAGTACTGGGTGCGGGCGTGCGGGTTTTGTGCCCGGGTGATTCCGGCTGTTGGAGGCATGGAATCCAGCATCATGGGCATAATAAATTGTTGAATTTCGATAACGGTGCAATATATAAATAATATGAAATTCTAACTTCTCAAAGACCCCCATGTCGTGCGGACTTACCGAAGAAACCCTCTTTATTCTTAATATACTCTATAAAAACAGAAATCTGAGATCCGATAGAGGATATCATTCTGAGAAACTAAACAAACTATACACGAAAAAATTTTCTGGCCGGGACCATCCCTCATTTAAAGATGCCATAAAAGTACTGCTGAAAAAGGGATACATTACAACAATTAAGAAAAAAGAGGACAAATACTATATTTCTGACATCAATAAAGCACAATTGGCCCTGTATACCCATGGATTTACCACCCTTCAGGGCCTGTAACAGTGACCATGGGAACAATGCAAAATATTTTTATCACATGTGATAATATGATTTATCACCACGCAGTATGTATGCGTCTGTCTGCATCGTCACCATTGCAGGGTGACTGAATGGACTGGTTGATTAAAATCCAACATTGAGATAGATATGACTCGTCCCTTTGAAGGGGTGTTCGGGAACACCTGTGAATTAAGACTTCTCGAATTCCTGTTGCCACTTGATGGCATGGAGTTCAACATCACCGAACTCTCAGAAGAAGCAGGCGTAAGCCGGGTCACGGTCGGGAGGGTGGTGAAGAAGTTTGTCGAATGGGGCATCCTCACCGCCACCAACGACCGTATCCCCCAATACTCCATTAACCCGGCGTCGCCGATCGTCCGGTCACTTGAGATCATGAACAATTCGTTGATCGGTCGGATGCTTGGTGACGAAAAGGTTCAGGAAATTCAGGACTATATCCGTGAGCACACCCCTGCGGCCAGCGCTCTGGAAATGGATACCTCAAACGACCCTGCATGGCCGTACTTCCCGGAGATGCCTGAGTCCGGTATCGGGTGGGGAGCGGGAGATCCCTGCGGGGCCAGCGGTTCCGGCCCTCTCTACCCCATCTCTCCACCTGCAACGGCAGATGACTACAATAACGAATTTCCAGGATATATCCAATAGGCGGTTAAATGATGTCACGGGATGATTTCTTCAGAAAAGAACTGGTCGCAGAGTTGCGGCGTGTAGAATTATCTATGAGAAGGGAGGAGAAGGTCGAGAAGAAGATCTACTATCTTTCCGCAGCATACGGAATTACGAGCCGCACACTCAGGTATTCCTTTACGGAAGATTATCTGCTGGCGGATTTTGTTCTGAACACCACGTATAACGGACTGATGGAACGCTACAAACGCATCCGCTCGGGAGATGCAACGGTCGAACTTCAGCCGATTCATTTCGAACGCATCCAGGACGGACTGAAGATGCTTGCAGATGCGTTTGAATCCGGCGATTCAATCCTCCTTTCTCTGGAGCAGATCCTGGCGGCGATGTATGCAACGACCGGGCCGGGGAATTACCTGCGTGAGAAAGGGCTTTTGAAACTGTAATTCCTTTTTTTGTTCCACCGCGGAATTTCAATCCACGTGCCTGCGTGAGGCACGACCGGGGTCGACGTGGCCACCGTCAACAACGTCCTATTTCAATCCACGTGCCTGCGTGAGGCACGACAATCCGTCGGCACCATCCAGCTCGCCTTCTTCATTTCAATCCACGTGCCTGCGTGAGGCACGACCGGGTGCTCGTAGGGATTGTAGTAATCCGTGAGATTTCAATCCACGTGCCTGCGTGAGGCACGACTCGGGCAAAAACACCGGATTAAACAGCCAAGATATTTCAATCCACGTGCCTGCGTGAGGCACGACTTAACAAGGTCGTCCCCGGGAAAGGCTGCGCCCTATTTCAATCCACGTGCCTGCGTGAGGCACGACGATTTCCAGGAGATGTTGCCCGGGTTTCTTCAGATTTCAATCCACGTGCCTGCGTGAGGCACGACGATTTGAGGCCAGGAACTGCGATACTGTGGGGTCAATTTCAATCCACGTGCCTGCGTGAGGCACGACACGGCGTCCAGGATGCTGCCGAAGATGCCGGTATTTCAATCCACGTGCCTGCGTGAGGCACGACCGGCGTCGAGGTACAGTTCCTCGGTGGTCTCCGGATTTCAATCCACGTGCCTGCGTGAGGCACGACAGTGGTCTGACCCGGACGGCGGCGGGGTGCGTATTTCAATCCACGTGCCTGCGTGAGGCACGACGACGCCTCGGCGAGGTCGTCCAGATACGCGAATTTCAATCCACGTGCCTGCGTGAGGCACGACATACCTATGAGTTGGAACCCTTTTTCCTACCTATTTCAATCCACGTGCCTGCGTGAGGCACGACGGCCGGGACCTCGATCAACTGTGGGCATATTATATTTCAATCCACGTGCCTGCGTGAGGCACGACCATCGGGCTGACGTTCTACGACGCCGACACTATCATTTCAATCCACGTGCCTGCGTGAGGCACGACAGTTTGGACTGTTCAGGTCTTATAAAAGTGTGGATTTCAATCCACGTGCCTGCGTGAGGCACGACGTTCGATATAGCCGCCTGACCCCTGCACCTCCGAATTTCAATCCACGTGCCTGCGTGAGGCACGACGTGGGTGGTCGGCGTCCGGGCGTTCGTGAGGCGAATTTCAATCCACGTGCCTGCGTGAGGCACGACTCCGGAAGGTTCGAGAGGTCTGCATCATGTATCTATTTCAATCCACGTGCCTGCGTGAGGCACGACCGTCTCCCACCAACCAACCCTGCAAAAGCACTATTTCAATCCACGTGCCTGCGTGAGGCACGACGATCCACCTTTGCGTCAAACGCCGCCTGCGTTAAATTTCAATCCACGTGCCTGCGTGAGGCACGACGGTCTGCTCATGCAGCCTCGCCGGGGAATGCTATTTCAATCCACGTGCCTGCGTGAGGCACGACCGCCAGCGCTGATCACTTGGTGGGGCGCCACATCATTTCAATCCACGTGCCTGCGTGAGGCACGACCAGATGCCCTGGTGATCGGGGATGGGTTCGCTGAATTTCAATCCACGTGCCTGCGTGAGGCACGACCATCTACCGTCGGGGATGCCTCTGAGACCCGGCCGCGATTTCAATCCACGTGCCTGCGTGAGGCACGACCCGGGCAGGTAAAACTGTGCCCGTACTGGTCGGATTTCAATCCACGTGCCTGCGTGAGGCACGACGAGGCGACTCCAGATACCCCCCCGACACCTCCCGATTTCAATCCACGTGCCTGCGTGAGGCACGACCCGGACAGAGGCGGCGGCGAACGCCGCATCGAAATTTCAATCCACGTGCCTGCGTGAGGCACGACGGGCCGACCTGGTCCGGGCCCTCGGCATCGCTATTTCAATCCACGTGCCTGCGTGAGGCACGACCTGGTGGATTTGCCTTTCTTACGGAGATCGACAATTTCAATCCACGTGCCTGCGTGAGGCACGACCCTCGTCGCCGGGGCTGGGCTCTGGGCGATTGCATTTCAATCCACGTGCCTGCGTGAGGCACGACCCGCCGATACCCCCGCTGCCGTCGCGTGGCGTCGATTTCAATCCACGTGCCTGCGTGAGGCACGACCTGGCAAAGGGCATTGTGGATCTGGCGAGTGATTTCAATCCACGTGCCTGCGTGAGGCACGACGGCCTCGAAAACGGCAACGGCGATCGCAAAATCATTTCAATCCACGTGCCTGCGTGAGGCACGACCGCCCGCATCGAGTATTACCCGGAGGCGGTCTATTTCAATCCACGTGCCTGCGTGAGGCACGACCACTGGCAAAGGGCATTGTGGATCTGGCGAGTGATTTCAATCCACGTGCCTGCGTGAGGCACGACAACAGTGGTAGCCCTCTCCATGTTTTTGGGGAGGATTTCAATCCACGTGCCTGCGTGAGGCACGACTAGGATATGTGCTCGACCAGATCATCATAGGCAAATTTCAATCCACGTGCCTGCGTGAGGCACGACCGAACCGACACGATCAAGCAACGCCAACCACTTATTTCAATCCACGTGCCTGCGTGAGGCACGACCTTCGAGGGCGAGACGACGATCACGCTGGCCGAATTTCAATCCACGTGCCTGCGTGAGGCACGACGGGGCAAGGACATCGGCGACTCCCGCGCAATCATTTCAATCCACGTGCCTGCGTGAGGCACGACCTTCATGTCGGCAGGATTCTCGCAGGAAAACCTATTTCAATCCACGTGCCTGCGTGAGGCACGACCCGCTGGTCCTGGTTGCAGACCCGCAGGCCGTAATTTCAATCCACGTGCCTGCGTGAGGCACGACATGACCTCGGTCCCGGTCCGCATCTCCGGGACATTTCAATCCACGTGCCTGCGTGAGGCACGACACCAGTTGGTCGCGGTCTCAGCGGAGGCGTCGGTATTTCAATCCACGTGCCTGCGTGAGGCACGACTTTGCCGGTGTTCACTCTCGCACGGTTCGCTTTATTTCAATCCACGTGCCTGCGTGAGGCACGACGTGCTATTACGGGGCGATTGCCGAGCTGCGGATATTTCAATCCACGTGCCTGCGTGAGGCACGACTTGACCAGACGGTATCCCCGCCGACCATTACATTATTTCAATCCACGTGCCTGCGTGAGGCACGACAGGCGGTCAAAATAACCGTGTACGTGCCTGGAATTTCAATCCACGTGCCTGCGTGAGGCACGACCGTCGAGGTCGTCGCCGACGGATACATCACTGAATTTCAATCCACGTGCCTGCGTGAGGCACGACACGACCCCGCCGCCGATCCCTCATTTGTCGGCATTTCAATCCACGTGCCTGCGTGAGGCACGACTCACCCCGGACGCCGACGCCCCGCGATACTCGATTTCAATCCACGTGCCTGCGTGAGGCACGACGTGATTGTTCTGTGCTTGGTTTTGCATTAACATTATTTCAATCCACGTGCCTGCGTGAGGCACGACATGCAGCAGGTATCGCACACGGCGACGCCCACATTTCAATCCACGTGCCTGCGTGAGGCACGACAGTTGAAATCCACATTTCCGACACCGGAACGAAATTTCAATCCACGTGCCTGCGTGAGGCACGACCACCAACACCTACGGCTCAGGCACGCCTGAAGTATTTCAATCCACGTGCCTGCGTGAGGCACGACCACCGTCCTCGGCAACACCTCCGGCACCGCCGGATTTCAATCCACGTGCCTGCGTGAGGCACGACCGCCCTGGCGGACCTCAACCGGCACCTGAACATTTCAATCCACGTGCCTGCGTGAGGCACGACATGGCTATGTGTCTGGGTACTGGACCTCTCTGATTTCAATCCACGTGCCTGCGTGAGGCACGACTGCCCCCATACTCAGGCCGCTCAGAACACTCATATTTCAATCCACGTGCCTGCGTGAGGCACGACAGACAACGTCGCCAGACACATGGTCGTAACGGATTTCAATCCACGTGCCTGCGTGAGGCACGACCCGGCCTTGAAAGAAGAACATCCGTGGCTTAAGATTTCAATCCACGTGCCTGCGTGAGGCACGACGATGACCCACTGGAAAAATATCGCCACCTCTACATTTCAATCCACGTGCCTGCGTGAGGCACGACCTCGACCACGGATGCCTTCATCCCGGATGGGACATTTCAATCCACGTGCCTGCGTGAGGCACGACCCGCCTGCTCATGGATGACCACGACACCCTTCTATTTCAATCCACGTGCCTGCGTGAGGCACGACCCCGGTTTGCGGGCACGTTGATCATGCCGATGTATTTCAATCCACGTGCCTGCGTGAGGCACGACCCTTCTGCATCACATATTCGACATCGGCCTCCGTATTTCAATCCACGTGCCTGCGTGAGGCACGACCAGGTAGCACCGGCCTTCAACCGGCATCTGCGGATTTCAATCCACGTGCCTGCGTGAGGCACGACCCATAGGCCCTCCGCAGTTTGTCAGAGAGTTCGGTATTTCAATCCACGTGCCTGCGTGAGGCACGACCGACTACTCGAGTTTCAATGGTGTCGTCGTTGTAATTTCAATCCACGTGCCTGCGTGAGGCACGACCACCGGCTTACCCATCGCCATGCACTCCTGCTCATTTCAATCCACGTGCCTGCGTGAGGCACGACCATCCGATCCTCCGTGACCATGCGGAACCACTCAATTTCAATCCACGTGCCTGCGTGAGGCACGACCGGGTGCCTCGGCTACCTTAGAACCGTCAAAGACATTTCAATCCACGTGCCTGCGTGAGGCACGACCCGGATCGGGTGTATCATGTGCCCCATGCAGGGCACATTTCAATCCACGTGCCTGCGTGAGGCACGACCGCCCGCCCTCATCATCTCCCCTGCCGCCCGTGATATTTCAATCCACGTGCCTGCGTGAGGCACGACCGAGGTCGTGCAGTTCATCCGGGCGCATTATCCTATTTCAATCCACGTGCCTGCGTGAGGCACGACCATCGTCCTTATGCGCATGTGGAAACGCCCCGATATTTCAATCCACGTGCCTGCGTGAGGCACGACCACTCTGCCCCGCACACCTCGCACGTGAAGATCATATTTCAATCCACGTGCCTGCGTGAGGCACGACCGGGAGAGGTCCCACACGGTGAGGGCGACCCCTGAATTTCAATCCACGTGCCTGCGTGAGGCACGACCGAGATCACAGCATGACACACATCGAGATCAGCATTTCAATCCACGTGCCTGCGTGAGGCACGACCGTCAAGGGCGTTCGGGTCAAGACGTTCGACGTATTTCAATCCACGTGCCTGCGTGAGGCACGACCCGACCTGGGTCGTTGTGTGATCTTTACAGCCGACATTTCAATCCACGTGCCTGCGTGAGGCACGACCCCTGTCCTCGATCGGCAACCGCCGGGGCGACATATTTCAATCCACGTGCCTGCGTGAGGCACGACCCTGATGCCCCCTTCTGCGTCTCCCACCACACCTTATTTCAATCCACGTGCCTGCGTGAGGCACGACCGCATTCATCCCCGCCATCACGGCACCTCGATATAATTTCAATCCACGTGCCTGCGTGAGGCACGACCGGCGAACCCGGCGAGAGTGGCAATACATCCCATATTTCAATCCACGTGCCTGCGTGAGGCACGACCGGCGAGGTCAAGCCGGTATCGGAGTTCTACCGATTTCAATCCACGTGCCTGCGTGAGGCACGACGCCTTCGTTGCCGAAGCCGATCAGACGATCTTCATTTCAATCCACGTGCCTGCGTGAGGCACGACCGCGCGCTCTTGTGGTTCGTCGTATCCGGTATGATTTCAATCCACGTGCCTGCGTGAGGCACGACCTTTCAGTTCCCGCCGAGGAAGCCCAAGCACGACCCATTTCAATCCACGTGCCTGCGTGAGGCACGACCACGCCCGGAACGTTTTATGACTGTATCACCGGATTTCAATCCACGTGCCTGCGTGAGGCACGACCTCTACACTATATATTGGAGGACAAATATCTTTCTTGCCCCAACGTCGCAGTATTGTCACCATATCCGATAACAAGCATAAACAACATAGAACGGCAGCCTGAAACACGAAAACAGCGCATCACACCACCAGCCGCCTCTGCCATGCCGCGGTACACTTCAGAAATGCCAGAAAAATACTCCGTGTTGAAAAACATCCAAGATCTGCCCGATCGCGAACCTCCCCGGGAAAACATGGGCACTACACCTTCGCAACACCCCAAAAGACATCACTACAGGATCAGCACATCCTCGACATTCAGCCCCGGCTTTGCCCCCACATGTTCCACATGATCCCGACCATGCTTCCCAAGATTATAATATCGTATGCTATCAATCACGGGATCAATGGTCTCACCGATTCTCACCTTCATCTCCATCAATTGAACCGAATCCACTACGCACTCAAAGACCGAGTTCTGCACGCGTGTCCCATAATTCGTGCAGATCCTCGCGACCGTGCGCAATCTGCGCCGCCCTTCCGGGGTCTCGGTATTTACATCGTATGTCACCAGAACAAACACCACGCTCACCTCACCACGAACGGCGGATACCCATCGATATCCCCACGCAGGTACCGGGCCAGCAACATTGCCTGTGCATACGGCAGAAGGCCAACTGGAATCCGCTCGTCCAGATATCCGTGCATAACCTCTTCTGTCTTCCGTCGCTGCCATGCTGCAAGAACCGTCTTCCGCGCTGCATCCGTCAGGAGCACCGCCCCGTTCTCCTTCACCAGGAAATCATCCGCCGCAACAACCCGGTTATTGATCAGACTCAACACAAACCGGTCTCCGAGATACGGCCGGAATTCCTCCATCAGATCCAGCGCAAGGCTCATCCGTCCCGGTCGGGCGCGGTGGAGAAAACCCACCTGCGGATCAAGCCCCACGGATTCGAGAGCCGAAGCGCAATCCACCGCGATCAGCGTATAGATAAACGACAATAGAGCATTCACCCGGTTCAGCGGAGGCCTTCTGCTCCTGAACTCGAACGCAAACGCAGGATCTTGCGACAGAATCAGATCGTCGAAACAATCAAAGTAATACTTCGACAGAATCCCTTCACGGCCCCGGAGTTCGTTCAGTGTATCGGATGGCGACTCTCTCAACTGGTGAACACCCTCCGTCAGCCATTGAAGACGCTCTGAAAATGCAGGCGATGTCTTCTCAGGATGGTCACGGCCAAACCGGAGGAGGACGCTCCGACAGTTCAGCATCTTTCCGAGCACGCAGTTCATCGCAATCTGCGCCGCGGCCCCCTCATCGTCCGAAAGGAGATACTGCCGCTTACGGAGCAGCACGTTCCCGGACACACGGCCTGAGACCCGTCCGAGAAACTTCCCGTACGGCGACACAAAGGCAAGCCCCACATTGCGTGATGCGCACAACTCCATAACGCCCGGACTTGCCCCCATAAACCCAAAACAGATGACCCCCTCCAAGTTGTGAATGGGGATCCGTCCCACCTCATTCCGCTCAACGGAAACGACGATATTCTCTCCGTCTTTCTTGAGGTAAGATTCTGGATTGGTGATGTACAGGGTGTTCAGGAGTTTTCTCATGCATCATCCCTTCCAACACAGGCAGTAAGGTAGCGATCAACCGACCTTCTGCGGGATGAAACGGCCGGCATACAGAGTTCGATAAGCGAACAGTTCTTGCAGTGCGGCAGTAGAACCGCCGGGGGAGTGATGCCCGCGTCGTAGAGTGCATACATCCCGGCGACTAACTCCGCCACCCGGTTGCGAAGTTCATCATCGAAAAACACCTCTACCCGCCGTCGGGTCTTGCCATAATATAAATACCCGCGCTCAATACGCGTCCGGTACATCTCTTCAAGGCAGATCGCCTGGGCGCACAGCTGGACCTCGTCGCGATCGTCCGGCTTCTTCCTCCCCGCCTTGTACTCCACCGGCACGACGGTCCAGCGTCCTTCCCGTCCGGGGATCATAACTCCTTCATCCGACCGATGATACTCCACCACGTCCGCAACACCGTATATCTTCAGCGCGTGGGAGACCAAGGGCACACTCCGCGAGATTAGCACATCCCCCCGGCTCTCCGTGAAGAAGGGGTCGTCCGCATTCCTGTGCATCTGCCTCCCGCCGAAGGTGAGCACGTTCTCCTTCCACACTTGCTCGATGTGGATGAGCGCCCACTGACGTCTACAGAATGCAAAATGCTGGATGCCGCTGAGCATGAGGTAGTCGTCAGGGTCCATGGAAGTTCTGATCCCGATATGGCATTATTATAAGTTGTATCATAAAAATCTATCAATGGACGTGACCGCCCATGGAGAAAGGGATGATCAGGATGCCAGAGCAGGTACGGGAGATCGCCAGGATGATCTACCTCGACGTATTCCCTAATACAGGAGGAGTTCGGGCTCAGATTTTTGAATAATTCCCGCCATATATCCCAGAAAATCGTCGTATGCGAGATTCCAGTGGTAAATGTCTTCTGCGATTTGTGGTATACGCAGTTCTTGCAGTTTATAGTTGGCTATTTGCAGCGAATGCTTCTGTAATTCACGCCAGTCACAATGCCCATTGCGTATTCTATCGACGATTTTTATGTCTGCCACCGCAATACGTGTATCCGAGTTGATTACCTTGAAATTCTTTTCTACAAACGGGAAATCCTTGTTACATTCTTTTTTAAGCAACACCCTGTGTATCGGCTTGCTGCCATATTCCTTAAGTTCCTGCTCGATAGCCCCGGTCACGAGGGATGGGGAAATGTCGATTCCTGTTTCTATGAGCTTACGTAGGACTGTGGCGGAATTTTTTATGTCGGGATTTGATTTTAACATATTGCTCTCTGAAAGACAAAATGTGTGCATTTTAGAAACTCCGTATTCACCATTTCGGTTGACACGCCCCGCCGCCTGCAACAGCGAGGTCAACGATGCAAGCTCCCGGAAACCGGTCCTAAACGAGAAATCAACGCCTGCCTCCACGCAGGATGTAGCAACAAGCACCCAGTCGTCATCATCGGACCCGTTAAGCCGCGCCTTCACCCGCTCAAGTGTTTTCTCCCTGTCGCTCGGCGTAAGCGAGGTTGACAGATGCTCTACACGCCCGCGCCCGTACTTCTCGCAAATATACTTTGCAACTACCGCCGCGCTTTGCACTGTATTGAGTATAACAAGCCTCGGTCCTTGTGATTGCGCCACAACTTCAACAAACGTCTCCAGCGGCTGCGGCGTCAGGTTAGCCCGATACTCGATGCGCTTGCCTTCGAATGCGTTGAGCGAAGCCCTTAAAGATGGATCTGCTATATTTGGCACTTCCAACTTTTGTCCGGAGATCTCTTTTATTTCCCAGAATTGATTCAGCGAACCTGAAGCCAGAATCCAATAACAGGACCATTCTTTGGCGTAAATATTAATCCACCGCCATGCTAACGGCAATAAGTGCGCAGGCAGCGCACCGTGCGCTTCGTCCACGAATACTGCGCTGCCCGCCAACTCATGCAACCGCCTAAGCGCGGACGGAGTTTTCGCCGCAAGGGTTTCAAAGAACGCAACCGCTGTGGTGACGATGATCGGCGCGCGCCATAGCGCTGTGAGATGCCGTGTATCCTCGCTTTCAAATTCGGCGCGATGGTGCAGTTCAGCCACAACCTCTTCGCCATTTTCATCCGGGAAAACCAGTGCTTCACGGTATTTCTCGACCGACTGCTGGATGATATTTGTAAACGGCAACACCACAAATATCCGGCGCAATCCATGCTTACTCGCTTGAGCCAAAAGATGCGCCATTACCGCAGTTGTCTTGCCTGAACCGACGGGAGCGTCACAGGAAGCAATGTTTTCGCATACTGGGGAGTTCCTACACGCCGTATACATTTCAGAGCGCAGTCTATTTCGTTCGTCATCTTCGCCCGATTTTCTAAGCGTTTCGACATAGTGGTCTAATAGCACGAGACGCTCTGCCGGGCGAAGCGGAATAATATCCACCGACTCAGGATACTTACCGTAATGTGAAGCGGTATCGGTGTGGTCGGCATCAACCAGGCAAGACAGCAGCATACGCAGGAATATCGATAAATCCCCAGATGGCATAGCGTTCTCTATTGGCGGTCTTGCGGTTACACTGCTGCTGTGTATTTGCGAATACTCCAATAACGCCGCATCAACCCGAGCCTTTACATTATCATCGCGGAACGCGGAACCTTCGCGGATGCTTTCCTTGCAAAAATCCGGAAGTCCAATATGGTGCGCCGCGACAGAAACAGCCGCAAGAAGGGCCGGGGATGCATCGTCCAGCAAAAAAGCCGCACCCGCATCTGCATGATTAAGTGGCAGACGTTTTGCCGTTTTCTGGCCGGACAAAATAAGTTGATTTTCCTCATCAAGTTTACCCAGATCGTGGTAAACTGCCGCAATTTCCGCTGTATTTAAAAGCAATGCGCCATCAGCAAGAGAGTATCGGGCGGCGTCAGACGCATGACGCCGGGTTCGTTCCAATACTCCATTGATATGCTGCACATATGTCTGGGCGGGATACCCATCCTTCGGACTATGAGCGAAATATTCTATCATAATTCCATCAAATCGACCACACCACCAACCCGAGATTTGAGAGTATCTGGCAAAGAAGTCTTGTCCTTGTAGTCAGACCACTCATTGGAGGGATCAGACACATTGCCTATGCGAGTAGGCGTCAACGCCTCAAGCAACAGATAGTCCGGACAGCTTCCAAGCGCGTTTATATGCTCGATATACCAGGCATGGCGGATTCGCACATCCGGACGTATAGCCGAGCGATTCAAATCATATGCCTTCGGGATCAACAGTTTGAGCAACTCTATATCGTCCGGGGTGCAGCCGCTCTTTCCCGCGTAGTTTGGATTGACAAAGAAAGGCATACAGTACACGCCATGCTGTACGATACGGAACGCAAGCGGTGCCATGCCGGCATTTTTACCCTCTTGCACACCGGCTTTATTTGTGTTGGTATGGCGCACAATGGCTATCGGTGATATGGAAACTCCAACACCAAACTGCACCACACCGGTCTTGATGAAGCCTTTTGCCCCACCTTCTTCAAGGAACGTGTTGCCGAATACGCGGGCATCCCAATATTTTTTTACGAAGGTGCTTTCGAGGAAGGACTGTTGGTTAAATTTCTCGTTATCGCCCATTTCCTTTTTAATTTCATCACGGTTGCGCCCACGCGATTCGAGTATGCGGTATTGGTCTGATTTTTTACTAAACTTCTCCGGCAGACTTTTAAAGAATGGGCTATCCGAATCCTCCAGCAAATCGCGTAGCTTACGTTTGAAGGATACAGGTGATATTTCGCCACGGCCATTCGGGCGCTGGCGAGGTTCGCTCTCCCGATCGGGGTCGCCATTAGGATTTGAGTTCACGGCTTCTATTATCAGAAGCCCTGTTGCGCGTTTCATTTCATTTGTCATCTGTTCATACCTCCTCAGTAGATTATTTGTTCGTCAATTTGGGAAGATCCGCAAGGTAACCAATAAACAACTGTGCTTTTTCCAGGTCGCCGAACCGGATATTCTCTGTCAGGCTTTGATGCAGTTGTGGCATGAGTGCACCATACTGCCGCATGTACCACACCGCTAAACCGCTTTTCTCCTTGCCCTGCCGCCTGTACTGATCTGCCCACGCTATGTACGGAATCATTCGCGTACAGAGCAGAGCCACGGCCTGGGCCGGCGTTTCTGACGCCGTTACGAACACAGAGTTTCCCGCCAGTTGTGGCGGCACTTCACCGTCGCGCTTGATCTCACAATACAGCGCGTGCAGCTCGTCGGATATTTTCAGTAGCTGCCCGATTGAATATGCCGTGTCTTGCATATAATCCTCCTTTGTTATGCCGCTCTTGTACAGGAGCAGCCCGAGTAAGGGAAATAAATCGCCTATTTCCGCTCTAATTGCATCTTTAACGACATTTCTGCCTCTTGGCAGGTTATCGCCGACAAACAATACCAAACCCAATGAGTTCGCGGTCACGCCCCGGGTAATGCGCATTATTCTCGACGGCATGGGCTTATCCAAAAGCAGTTCCATGCCTTGATAATATCGTATTAATTTAACCTCGCTCTTGCCGTCCGCCCGTGTGCCATCCCGTTTCCAAACCTTATTTGCGATTTTGGAGATATTCAAAGGGAACGGCGTGATAGATTCAATTCGCGCGATCGGTGGCAGATTGTGGCATCCTTGCTGCCACTCGTTAGCTGCGTTTATCAGCCCGCTTGGGCTCAGATTGCGCGAAAACACCACCCTTGCACGCTTAGACACGGCCGGCGACATTTGCTGTAATGCAAACACATGGATATTTTCCGGCTTCTGCTTTGTTTCAAACCCGTTGAGTGTCGCAATAAAATCCTCTGCAACCTTTTCAAATCTGGTTATACTGTCCTTATGGTTCTCCGTATTACCGAAAAGCGCAGCAAATTTAGGCAGAATTTTTGGAACCCTGTTGGGATAGACAAACAGCATTGCATCCTTGTCAATTCTGCGCCACGTAACATTCTCGTTGTCGGGTTCCACAATCCATTCAAGCGAGGTTTTCAGGGTATCGCGATTCGCTTTGTTAATCGGGAAAGAACCGCCATCAGCCTTCCCATAGCGGAATTGGCACATTTGCTCATGGAACATGGAACGCAACGCCACTTCAAACCCTGGCACAAGCCGCACAGATGGCATGATATCCTTAAACTCTGCATACGGAGATCCAAAAGCGTCAAGTTGATCGCTTGTTTCGGGCTGAAGATCGTCTTCGTTGGCGAAAAGCCAATCGTTCACTTGTCTTGTGGTGTTCTCGTTGGCTATTGGATATTCGAATTTCCGCCAATTTATCAAATCAAGTATAATTGATATCGAACCACTATCATCTTCCGGCTGCCTCTTTTCGTTGCCTTTATGGATCAGCAGCGGGAGGTGCGTTTTTATATCGCCGGGTAATTTTTTCCAAACTTGCTGCTCAAGGGTGCTGCGCAGCACGCCGATGTCAAGCGATGCTGTGATCTTCATCAGCGCGGCGATTGCGCTTTCTTCAGGCGTATTCGGTATTTGCGTGCGCAGGCAGCGCGGTATCTTGTTGCGAAGTTTGACGCTCCAATTATCGGCAGTGCATATTGATTGCAAATAGTTTACATCAAGTTCCTGTTCACCTTTGTAAAGCGCGTCGTAATAACGCTTATCCTCATCCGATGTGACGCGGTACAGCGGTGCAATGTTGAAAGCGGGGAATGTTCCCTGATTATTCCCAAATTTTCGGCAATCCTTCACCAGATCCTTGCTCATCAGCTCAACGTCCGCCACCGCGCCATCATCGCCAAGCCATATACGATAGCAAGCTCCGTTCGGCAACGGCTTATACTGATGGTGCCACCCTTGCTGCTTGATGTTGTGGCTTGCAAGGGTTACAGACAGCTGATGCAGTTCGTTCAGCATGGCTTTTCTCCTTTCCAGTAGGTCAGCACGCCCCCTGTAATCTCAACATCCGTGTCATACAGATAGGCGACTTCGGATTGATAGCCTTTTGAAAATACCTGCCGCAGCATGGAGGGAATAACCGTAGTCTCCATATCTGACATGACATGTGTACCATCGCGAAACTCCCCGAAATAGGATGGCGTGAACTCCCGCCACCCCAGGCACGGCACAGAGAAACACTGCCCGCGTTTCAGCCTTCTGGTGAATATTTCTTGATATGCGTGCCCCGGCGACGTGGTCGCGTTATCCCAGATCTTCGCCGCTAGAGGAAGTTTATCTTTTATCTTATACGGAACAATTTCGGCGTACAAGCGATAGCAGACATCAATAAGAACGGTGGCGCAAAGCTGATAACTGTCTCCGCCTTTAATGGTTGTAGTTTTTCGCAGCGGACCACCATAATTTGTGTAATAATTGTGGAACTGCACCGGCGCACAAATTTCCGCCTTAAGTGGAATAATTTCAATCGCAGGTCCCCACAGCACGGACTCAAAAATGGCTTTAACCGCCGAGTATGTTGGTGCCGGATAGCTAACGGGGCTATCACCGGTATCCGGTCTTGTCCACATAGCGGTGTCGCCGGCAATTTCCATCTGAACGATATATGCTATAGCTTTCACCTCTTAGCTGTTTAAACAGGCAGATTTCTGAGATCTTCGAACAACCCTGACCAGAGCTCCCACTTCCACACTCCATGACTCCTGAATCAAGGATCCCCGATACCCATCTTTCTACACCCCAGCAACCACCAGAACTGCCAACGGCGGCAATGGTGCTCTCCGATTTTCTGTAATATATCTGAGCCCTGTCCCTTTATCTGATAATTCCTTCTCCATGGTCAAATACCTTCTGCCGGCGACACACTCGGCTCTTCGCTACTTTGTGTGGGTCGAAACAGTAACCTTGGCTACTTTGTCCCCCCACCTCTATCCGAAGACCCTTGATCGAGAAAGACCTCTTCCAGCTTGCGTTGAACATTTAAGGTGCGCCGCCGGTATCGTCAGAACGCTGATGACGCCCTCGACGCCCGCATCGCCGAGCAGGAGGAGACCGGCACCAAACGGATCGAGGCGGTCGTCGCCGGGGCATCCCGCCCCCGATCCAAAAAAAAGATTATAATTCAGGCTTCGTCTTCAGCGCCTGGAGGAGCAGGGCGACCCCGCCCTCAAGGTCGGCGAGGTCCAGCACCTCGACCGGCGAGTGGATATAGCGGGTGGCGATGCTCAGCGTCGTGCTGGGGATCCCGCCGCGTTCGAGGTGGATCGAGGTGGCGTCGGTCGTCCCGCCCTTGCCGACCTCGAGCTGCACCTTGATGTTGCCCTCCGCGGCCGCCTTCTTCAGCCAGGCAATCATCTTCCTGCTGGCGATCAGGCCGCGGCCGTTGTTGTCGATGATCGTGATCACCGGCCCCTCGCCCATCAGGAGAGAGACGTCCTTGCGCTCGATGCCCGGGTGGTCGCCCGGAATCGTCGTATCGGTGGCGATGGCGCAGTCCGGGTTGAGGTTATAGGCGGCGGTCTTCGCCCCCTTGAGCCCGACCTCCTCCTGGACGGTGAAGACGCCGTAGATGGTGTGCGGGGAGTCGACCAGCTGGAGGGCCTTGATCAGCATCGCGCACCCGGCGCGGTTGTCAAAGCACTTCCCGGTCACCCGGTTGTTCGCCAGTTCCCGGAACTCCCGGTCCAGGGTGACCGGCGTCCCGACCTCGATGCCGAGCTCGGCCGCCTCCTCGGCCGAGGTCGCCCCGACGTCGATGAACATATCGTCCACCTTCAGCGGCTTTTTCCGGTCCTCCTCGGTCATCACGTGCGGGGGCTTCCCGCCGATGACGCCAGAGACCTGGCCCTTCGTCCCGTGGAGGACGACGCGCTGGGCATACAGGGTGGCGTCGAACCATCCGCCGACGGTGACGAAACGGACAAAGCCGCGCTCGTCGATGAACTTCACCATCAGCCCGATCTCGTCCATGTGGGCCGCGAGCAGGATCGTGAAATCGTCGCCTTTCTTCACCGTGATCAGGTTGCCCATCGTGTCTTCCCTGATCTCGTCGACATACGCCGCAACCTCGCCGCGGATGACCTCCGCGACGCTTCCCTCGCTGCCCGAGATGCCGTGGGCGTTGGAGAGTTTTTTGAGCAGTTCTTTAACCATGTGATCACCCTGTTAATTCTTTCCGGATTCTTCCACGGCGGCGGCGATCCGGTCCAGCGCCCGCTTCAGGTCGGCCTGCGACGCCGCATAACTGATCCGGGCGTATCCGGGCGTGCGCGTCCCGAACGCCGAGCCCGGGACGATGATGACGCCTTTCTGAATAATGGTATTGAAGAGGTTCTCCTCGACCGGCAGGTAGACGTAGAACGCACCCTCGGGCGTGGCAAACGAGAACCCGAGGTCGCGCAGGCCCCCGCAGATGAGGTCGCGCCGTTTCCGGTATTCGTCGCGCATCGCGGCGACCGGCGCCTGGTCGCCGGCGATGGCGGCCACGGCGGCGTACTGGGAGATCGAGGTGGCGCAGGCCTGGCAGTACTGGTGCACCTTCAGGCACGCCTCGACGGTCTCCTCAGGGGCCGCAAGATAGCCCAGGCGCCACCCGGTCATCGAGTAGGTCTTCGAGGTGGCGTTGATCGTCACCACGTCCTCGCCGAAACGGGCGGCGCTGAAATGGGGCTTTCCATAGGTGAAGTGCTCGTAGACCTCGTCCGAAACGACGGTCACGCCGCTATCTGCGGCATACTCCACCAGGGCCCGGATCGACTCCTCGCTCTCCACCATGCCGGTCGGGTTGGCCGGGGTGTTCAGCACGAAGAGGCGCGCCCCGTCCATCTGCTCCTTCGCCGCCTCCACGTCGATATGGAGGGTGGCATCGAGGGGCAGGCCCTCGGCCCGCCCGCCGGCAAGGGCGGCGAGAGCGGCGTACGAGACAAAACCCGGATCGGCCATCAGGACGCGGTCGCCCTGGTCGACCAGCGCCTGCATCACGATATGCAGGGCCTCGCTCGCCCCGGCCGTGACGATCACATTGGAGGGGTCGTACCTGAGGGCGTTCTCGCGCAGCAACTTCTCCGCGATCGCCTCACGCAGTTCGGGTATCCCGGCGTTCACCGTATAGCCGGTCTTCCCCTCGTGGATCGCCCGGATCGCCGCCTCGCCGATATGCGCCGGCGTCGGGAAGTCGGGCTGGCCGAGGCCGAGGTTGATCGCATCTTTCCCGGCCCCCTCGAACATCCGCCGGATCCCGGAGAGTTCGATGCCGCGCACCCGCTCTGCAAATCGTTCTGCTGCCATAAAACCGCCTTCACTCGATATTGGCGTGCCTGCACTTGAGGTCTTCGACGTCGGTCTCGGTGATCTCCATCAGGCGGGAGACGATCGCGTCGGCGAGCACCATGCACGCCGTCTCAAAGATCGTCCCCAGGGGAGCGAACGACTTGTGCTCGCCCATCATCTGCCTGATCTCGAACTCCACCGATTCGTCCTTGACCTCGTCCCGGTGCGACTCGATCACGAGGATGCCGTCGGCGATCCGCCCAATCCGCGAGTCCTTGTTCGAGGTGATCAGGCAGACGCGCCCGCCGATCTCCTTGGCGGTCTCGGCGAGTTCCGCCACCGTCTTCGTCTTGCCCGACCCGGAGAAGACGACCAGCACATCGCCCTCTGCCATCGCCGGCGTCACGGTCTCCCCGACGACAAAGCACTGCAGCCCCAGGTGCATCAACCGCATCGCAAAGGCCTTCGCCACAAGCCCCGAGCGGCCCGCCCCGAGGACATAGATCCGCTTTCCGCAGAGGATCTCGTGCAAAAAGAGATCCACCTCCTCTTTTGAGATGCCGTCGGCGATCGAGGCGATCTTCGACGCCATCAGCCGCATCATATCCTGTACTTCATGACCAGTCATAATCGTCAGGAATGGTGGTCGTGCCAGCTACATTAGAATATCGTGCACCCGGCCGGCGCCCCCGAGCCCCTTTAGATGAACCGCTCGAAACGGTCGGCCTTCGCCTTGCAGACCGGGCAAACCTCCGGCGGGCTGTCCCGGGCGCAGAGGTAGCCGCAGACCCGGCACCGCCAGACCGGGAAGGGGAGAGCGCCGAGCCCTGCCGCAGGCGTCTCTTTCTTCTTCGGCCCGCCGGGCGGACGCCGCTCGGGCACCGCGCCCGCCTTCGCGTTCCCGGCCGCGATCTCCCCGGAGACATAGAGGGCGCAGTAGCAGGCGCCGTGCTCGGTGAGATCAGGGTCGCGGTAGTCGCAGGGGCAGACGATATCGAGGTCCCGCTCCCTGATCCCGGCGGCGAGGCGGCAGGGACAGGAGGGGTAGCCGTAACGCTCGGTGTTTGCGAGCAGGCCGGCGACAAGCCCGTTCACGAACGCCCGGTCCGGGCTGAGGTGATACCCCCCGGCCTCAGCCTCCTTTTTCAGGCGGAGGTACTCCCGCTCGATCTCCGCGTCCGACGGCGGGGGCATCAGATAAGCGCCTCCCTGATATCCTCCTCCTTGAAGCCGACGATCACCCGTCCGTTGATCACGACGGTGGGAAACGACCCCAGGGGGTTGTAGCGCTTCATCATATCGGCGTACACCCGCTCCATCTCCTCCCTCGGGAGCTGGTCCACAAAGACGTAGTCGTAGGCCACGCCGAGATCGTTGAGGAGGGCTTTGGTCTTTGCGCACCAGCCGCAGGTGCTCAGGGCGAAGAGCATGACCCTGCCCTTATCGGTTCCGGCGACGTGTATCGGGTCCATATGTGATGGGGATTGCCGGGATCCGGTTTAAGGCTATCCCCTATCAGGAGATCCCGATGATCGAGATCAGGTCGCGGATGTTCCCGAGCACGTAGTCGGGCCTGGACCCGAGGGAGACCGGGCCGTCGCTCTGGTCGCCGTACAGGGCATATGCCGTCCGCATGCCGAGGGCCCGGCCCGGTTCGATCTCCCGCCTGATGCTGTCGCCGACCACCATCGCATCCGACGGTGAGGCCGAGAGGGTGGAAAGGGCGTGGAGAAACGACGCCGGGTCGGGCTTTCTCTGCCCCGAGATATCGGGCGTGACGACGCAGGAGAAGAGATCGTCGAGACCGGCCTTTCGCAGCCGCGAGCGCGCCTGGGAGGAGTGGGCGTCGGTGACGACCGCAAGGGAGAGGTCTGCAGAGGCGAGGGCGTCGAGGGTCTCCCGCACGCCCGGGTACGGGCGGATCGAGGCGATCTTCGCCTTCTCGTAGACCGTGCAGCACGGCATCACGCAGGAGCGGTCGGCGCCGATATCGAGGAGGTACTCGATCACGTTGGACGGGTCCTCGAACCCGACGCCCGGACGCCTGAAATAGGCGTACAACGCCTCTACATCCCCGGCGCCCGCGTGCTCCACCACCGCCCGGCACGCCGCCTTCTTCGCCGCAACAAAATCCCAGAGGGTGTTGTCCATGTCGAAGAGCACGGCCTTCACCGCACGATCCCCAGCGCCAGAAGTTTCCTGCATACCCCCACGTCCCTCGTAAACTCTGTATGCAGGTCTTCATCCATGAAGGTTAGCCTGAAGGCAGAGGAATCGTTCCCTTTGCCCCCGTACTCGCTGAATACCAGGACGGAGCCGAGATCGATCACCCCGAAGACCACGGCGAGATAGGCGAGGAGCCTGAAGAAGGCGGCGGCACCGGTCGTTGCAGGGCGTTCATGGTAGGGCGAGCGGAAGAGGAAGTACTCCACACCTTCGGCATCGCAGAGATCGGCCATGGCGGTGTCGGCGGTGAGCAGGACCGGCAGGCTGAACCGCTCCTCCTCGAACCTCCTGAGCGCCCGGACGATCAGCCCGTCGTTCTCCCGCGAGGTATGGGCGGCGTCGGCGCCGGTATCGAGGAGGAGGGCGCGGTCCCGCAGGTCCCGGTATTCGGCCATCGCGAGGTAGGCCGCTTTTCTGGACTTTTTCTTCTTCCGGTTCTCGAACTCGCCGATCACATCGGCGTGGGCGGGTGCGGACGCCTGGAGTTCGGCGATGAACCGGGAGGAGTATTTGTGGTTGAGGGCGTATTCGACCTCCTGCCTGACGATGTCAGGGAGGATCGTCTCTTCCGGGGCGATCACCCCGGTGACCGTGACGAAACGGTGGTATAGGAGGTTGGTGTCGATGCCGAAGCGGACCTCCTTTTTCAACTCCCGGTAGATCCCGAGGCGCCCGACAAACTCCGCCAGGTTCTCGTACGAGGTCACGCCGCTGGCGAGCAGGCACTCGTCGTAATCGGTAAATGCAGGCATTTCGGTTGCATGGCTCTTATATGCTCCCGCCCCCCTGTCGAAATCTTCTTTTTCGGCGATGAACCTGATGCGGTATCCAGCACCCTCAGGTTCGACGGAGAAAAGGGCGAGATCATAGAGGGGAGACGAGACAGTGAAGCGCCCGGAGAAGAGGTTTGCCAGGATTGGAAGTTCCCGGCCCTCGATCTCGACGGAGAGGCTCATGCCTGTCCCCCGGCAAGGTCATGGAGAGGTTGGAGGTGGAGGGGGATCATCGGGTAGGGTAGCGCCATCCCCTCCTCGACCAGGAGGCCGAGATAGTAGATATGGGCGGGAGCGATCCCGGCCGATGCAAGGGCGGTGCATGCCGAGACGATCGCCGCCTTTCTCCCGGGCGTGATATCGAGGGCGATAGCAGATCCCTCCCGGCAAAGCCGCTCCGCGAGCCTTAATACCGCCTCTCCTGCGGCGGCATAGTCCCCGCACGGCAGATCGACGGTCGAGATCCGGGGATTGGTCCCGTATCGTTCCGAGATGATCCCGATACCCTCGACGATCCCGGCGGGGCTGGAGCGGCACGCCGCATCCATGAGGATAAAGACATCGGTGGGGGCGTACACGCCCTCACGGAGGACGGCGTGGTAGGTGTTGAGGAGCGCCCAGATCGACCGCCCGGCGAAGGTGATATAGGCCCGCCGTTCCTGCATGGCTGAGGGTATCCGGGAGAGAAGGTAAAAAAATTGTGATCCTCGCTCACGCCACCGGGACGACGAGCGGGAGACCTTTGTGAGTCACCACATCGACAGATACGCCGTAGACATCCTGGATCACCGCGGGGGTGACGATGTCGCGGTCGCCGTGGGCATAGACCCGCCCGTCTTTTAAGAAGATGAACCGGTCGGCGTACCTGAGCGCCTGGTTGAGGTCGTGCATCGTCATCACCGCCGCAATCGTGTGCTGGCGGACGATCTGCACGATGGTGGAGAGGATCTCGACCTGGTTTTTGAGGTCCAGGCTGCTCGTCGGTTCGTCGAGGAGGAGGATCTTGGGCTCCTGCACGAGCGCCCGGGCGATCGCCACCTTCTGGAGTTCGCCGCCGCTCATCTCGTCGATGTACGAGAGGCGGAGGTTGTCCATCGAGAGGCGGTGGAAGACGGCGTCGACGATCCTGAGGTCGCGCTCGGTGATGTCCCAGCCGATATGGGGGCGCCGACCCAGGAGGACGGCGTCGAAGGCGGTCAACCGCCCGGTTTCGACCCGCTGAGGGACGTAGCCCACCCGCCTGGCGATGTCCATCAGGTTCAAACGGGAGAGGTCTTCCCCGTCGAGGTTGACGACGCCGCCTTTCGGCCTGAGGATCCGGTTGAGGCACTTGAGGAGCGTCGTCTTCCCGACACCGTTCGGCCCCAGGATCGCCACCACCTCGCCGGCGTCGATCGTGAAGGCGATCTCGCTGAGGACGTCGTGGTTCCGGTACAGGAACGTGAGTTCGTCGACCGAGAGGATCATCGCCGGTACCCCCTGAGGAGGAGATAGATGAAGACCGGCGCCCCCATGAACGCCGTCAGGACGGCGACCGGGAGGATGTACGGCGCCACGATCACCCGGGCGACGGTGTCGGAGGCGAGGAGGAGGACGCCGCCCATCACGCAGGAGCCCGGGATCAGGTAGCGCTGGTCGTCGCCGATCAGGCGTCTGACCATGTGCGGGCAGACGAGCCCGACAAACCCGATCACACCGAGGAACGAGACGATCACGGCGGAGACGAGGGCGGCGACGATCATCCCGATGTTCCGCACCCCCTCGACATTGACGCCGAGCCCTTTTGCGGCCTCGTCGCCGGCGTCGATGGAGTTGTAGTTCCAGCGGTTCGCAATAAAGAAGATGGTCGCCGCCACGACGACGAAGGACATGATCCCGAGTTCTGGCCAGTTGATCCGGCCGACGTCGCCGAAGGTCCAGAAGACGACGGCGGCGAGCTGGGCGTCAGAGGCGAAGTACTGCAGGAACATCGTCCCGGCGGTGAAGAGCGAGGAGAGCGCCACGCCCGCGAGCACCATCACCTCAGGGGACGCCCCCCGCACCCGGGAGATGAGCAGGATCACCCCGGTGGCGAGGAGGCAGAAGATGAAGGCGACGATCGTCGTCAGGTAGGGGTTGTTGAGGGTGACGGCGTCGGCGACCGTCGAGTGCATCTGCCCGGTGCCCAGGACGATGACCGAGACCGCCGCCCCGAAGGCGCCGGCGTTGGAGATGCCGAGGGTGAACGGCGATCCGAGCGGGTTTCTGAGGATCGACTGCATGGCGACGCCGGCCACCGAGAGCCCGACGCCGGCGACGATCGCCGCGAGCGCCTGCGGGAGGCGGATGTTCCAGATGATCAGGTCCCATTTGCCTGGCACGGTGGCGGCGGCGCCGGGGTGGAGGAACGCAGTGATCCGGTCGACTATCCCGTTCGCCAGGGAGAGCAGGACGTCGTATGCGGGGATATTGACCGCACCGATCGAGATGGAGAAGATGAAAAGGACAAAAAGGAGGGCTGCCCCTCCGAGGATCCAGAGGTACTTGCGCCGCGTGTACGCCTGGTAGTCCGCGGGGACCGTCCCGTCTGCAAAGTGCACGCCTTTACATCCTCCTTTGACATCTCGTGACGCTGATCATGCATCACACCGAAATCTGCGTGAATCCGAGGTCGCTGTACTGGCTGTTCAGGTCGCCGAAGTTCGGTTTCCCGATGAAGAAGGCAAATATTTCGTCGGCTTTCCGGACCGGATCGACGTCCTCGAACCGCTCGGGATAGAGGGTCTTGCCGATGAAGTAGGCGTCGGCGAGCACGGTCTCGTAGTTTACGTTATAGAAGTTGTACGGGAGGACGCCGTAGACCCTGCCGTTCTTCGCTGCCGAAAGGCCCTGCAGTGCCGGGTCGGTCTTCAACTCGCCGATGGCGCCGTCGCTCTCCATCTGGATGGTGCCGGCGTCGATGAAGATATAGTCGGGGTTCCAGTCGACGAGCGCCTCTTTGGCGATATCGGCGTGCGCCGTCCCCATGCCGGCGGCGACGTTCTTCGCGTGCACCCAGAGGAAGGGCGGGTAGGCGGGTTCGGTGGAGATGATCCCATGCGCCCCGGCCGAGGAGACGCCGCCGACGTAGACGCTCTTCTGTTCGGCTTCGGGGATGTCGCCGGTCCGCTTCTCGAGGTCGGCGATCGTCGCCTCGATGTAGGCGATCACCTCTTCGGCCCGGTCCTGCTCCCCGAGGACCTGGCCCATCACCCGCAGACCGCCGTACATCTCGGCCTTCTCGGCGTCATTGCGCAGGGAGCCGTACGGGAAGGCGACGACCGGGATGCCGGTCTTCTCCTGGAGGGTGTCGGCCTCGGCGGCGCTGGTGCCGTAGGCCGTCCCGGTCGAACCGGTCTTGAAGACGACCTCAGGCCCGATCCCCAGGATCTTCTCGGGATCGTCCTTGCCTCTCATCTCGCCGATCAGGGGGAGGCCTTTGAACTGCGACCCGTATGCAAGGGCATAGGGACGGCCTTCGATCACCTGCTCTTTCTTCTCGTTGCTGTCCACGCCGACGACCAGGTCCTGCCCGCCGAGATAGACCAGGTAGCGGAGGCCGCCTGAGCCCGAGCAGATGACGCTCTCCGGGGGCGAGGGAACAGTGACCGTCCGGCCGAAGCCGTCGGTCACGGTGAGTTCTGACGGTCCGGACGGCGCGGCTGGCGTTACGTCGGTGCCGGTGCACCCGGCACTTAAAGCGAGGGCCAGAACGACACCTATCAATCCAAGAATAAGTACAATATTTTTAATCATATTTCTTCACCACGTGGATTATTATATGACCATATAACGTATTTAGATTAATTAATCTTACTAAATTTAAAAATTATATGAATTTATCCGGGCTCGCCTGAACCATGCATTCTGCAGCAAGGCGCCGGAGGGATCAGGAAAAGATGCCGGGAACACGATGGTGCTGAAAAAAAGCGGGCAGAAGAGGGAAGGGATCAGGATCCCGATCAGGCCGTCTCGATGGAGACGACCTCCGCCGGCGTCCCCCACTGCTGGATGGTGGCGACGTCCACCGGTCGGAGCGTGAACCTTACCCGAAGTCCGTCCTGTGCGAATGCGGGGTCGAGGTCCAGGGGCAGGTAATGCGTGCCGTCGTCGGCGACGATGCCGTAGAACCCGCCCTCGAGATCGATGTAGGTGACCGTGCCGGTGCCGGTGACGGTCCCCTCCTCACCCCCGGTGCACCCGCAGACGAATGCCAGGGCGGCGACGACGATCAGAAGGGCCATGCCCGGATGTGATCTCATTCTCATATCTTTCACCACCGTCCAGATACACCGGGAGGAGGCATATATATTGTCATAACTGCGGGACCGTTCGCAGTCATCCGCCCGGGTCACCTATAAATATCCGGCCAGAGAATCGGGGTAATAATCGCCCACCAGGGGCGATTGGACCGGTGGTCTGGATGATCCTTGAAAAAATCGTATCCGAGGGACTCGCCCACAACTCGTACCTGGTCGGGGCCGACGGCGCCGCCGCCGTCATCGACCCGAGACGGGACTGCGGCGTGTACGTTGAGATCGCGGAACGCCACGGCCTTGCGATCACCCATATCTTCGAGACGCATAGAAACGAGGACTATTGCATCGGGTCGCTCGAACTGGCGAAACAGACCGGGGCCGCGATCCTGCACGGGGCGGCGATGGACTTCGCCTACGGGACGCCGGTCCATGACGGGGACGAGTTCGCCGTCGGGTCCCTCCAGATCAGGGTGCTGGAGACGCCCGGCCATACCGACGAGAGCATATCGCTTGTCCTGACCGATACGGGCGTCTCGCCCGACCCCTACCTGGTCTTCACCGGCGACGCCCTCTTCGCGGGCGATGTCGGCCGGACCGATTTTTTCAAGGACCGCCTCGAGGAGATGGCCGGGAAACTCCACGACGCCCTCTGGCAGAAGATCCTCCCGCTCGGCGACGGGGTGATCGTCTGCCCGGCCCATGGCGCGGGGTCGGTCTGCGGCGGGGGGATCGGCGACCTCCCCCTCACCACCATCGGCTACGAGAAAGGGACGAACCTGCTCCTGCACCTTGACCGGGAGACCTTCATCAGGGAAAAATCCACCGAGCACCATTATATCCCGCCCTATTTCGCGATGATGGAGCGCTACAACCGCTCCGGCGTCCCCCCGCTTGCGGGGAGGCAGGTGATGCGCCCCCTCGCCCCGGCGGAGGTCGAGGGCGCCGCAGACAAAGGAGCGCTCATCGTCGATATCAGGGGCCCTGCGGCTTTCGCCGGCGGGCATGTGCCCGGGAGCCTGAACATCTGGTCAGGCGGGCTTTCGTCGTTTCTCGGGTATTTCGCCTCGTACGACCGGCCGATCGTCTTCGTCGACGAGTTCAACCTCGCCCTGCAATCGGCAGAGGCCCAGGCGCTGCGGATCGGCTTCGACCGGATCGCCGGCTACCTCGGCGGCGGGATGGGAGCGTGGAACAAAAGCGGGCGCCCCATCGGGCGGTGCGGGACCTGCGCAGTGGGAGAGGTCGATCTCCACGCCGAGGGCCAGTTCATCCTGGATGTCAGGGACATCCGCAACCGGACCGCCGCCGGCGCGATCCCCGGGTCCTATCACGTGTATGCAGGAGAGATCGAAGGGGGCCTCGCCGCCATCCCGAAGGACCGGCACGTCCTGGTCTACTGCGACGCCGGGTTCAAGGGAAGTCTTGCCGCCTCGGTGCTCCTGAGAAACGGCTACGGACGGGTGACCAACATCCTCGGCGGGATGGCCGCCTGGAAAAAGGCCGGGCTCCCGGTGGAATGGACCGGGGCGTGAGGGGCGGCAGGCCCCCCGGCATGGGACTCTTCGATTTTCCAGAGCCCTCATGATCTCGGTGCGAAGAGACGAGAGAACGAACAGCGAAGGTCGCCTCTGCCGGGGGTTGCACCCCCGGACCCCTGCATACGATTGCCCTGGAGATGAGGGAACGGGAGGGGCAGCGCATCTGTCGATGAAAAATAATGGATGGACGTGCGGCGTGGTTTGCCCGTCCCCACCCCTATCGCATGTGCGGGGGGGACCGGGGGGCGGCAGGCCCCCCGGCATGGGCAGAACCAGATTTCGCGTACAAGCACACAACACCCGCCTCTGCCCGGGGGTTGCCACCCCCGGACCCCCGCACACGATTGCTCCTGACATGCGGGGAAGGGCCAGGCGGAGCATCTGGCGATGAAAAATTGATGGATGGGCGTGCTGGCGTATCTTGTCCATCCCTGCCCCAATCGCAGGTCTATGGGGCAGCCAGCCCCCCGGCATGGGCTGCTCGGTTTTCCAGAACTCTTACTCTCCATGTGCGAAGATGTGATAATTACTCAGGATGACGAGGACACCGCGCCGGGGGTTGCCCCAGCCATGCGGGATCGGTCGGGCCGGAGAGGCGATCATCCATCATCCCCCGATCGCACCGGCGGATGGATCAATCAATGTTCGTCCAGAAACACTTCACCCCATCTCATTGTGGCCTATCGTCCCGGATCGCCTGAGCGGCATCAGATAAAGGTGTCATGGCGACCCGCACACAGGAGTGAAGGGCCAGAAAAAATAAGGAGGTCAGGGGAAGCCGCGACCCGGCGTCACGGCGGCAGCATCACGGCGTCGATCACGTGAATGACGCCATTGCTGCATTCGATGTCGGCGGTCGTGACGTTCGCACCGTCCACTTTCACCCCTCCGTCCGTCGTGATGGCGAGATCAGACCCCTCGAGGCTCGTGAGGCTGCTCATCCCCGCGATCTCCGTGGACATGTATTTCCCTGCGACCACATGGTAGGTGAGCACGCGGCTCAGTTCGGTCGTGTTCGCAAGAAGGCCGTCGAGCGCTCCCGCGGGAAGCGCTTCAAACGCTGCATCGGTCGGCGCAAACACCGTGAACGGGCCGTCCCCCTTCATTGTTTCGGTCAGGTTCGCCGCATCGAGGGCGGTGAGCAGGGTCGTAAAGGTCCCGGCCTCGGTCGCCGTTTCGACGATGTCCTTCTCCGCCGGGGGCGCAGTCGTCTGTTCGGTGGTCTGTTCGGTCGTAGGTTCGGCAGTCGGTTCGGTGGTCGCCACCGTCGTCGGGGGTGTCGTAGAATCGCCGGTACACCCGCATATCAGGATGGCCGCGACAACAAGCGCAGCCATAAAAATCGTTAGCATTTTTTTCATTATTCATCCCCCCCAGGGACAGTGCATATCTGGAGTTAATGACATTATATTATTTGTGGAATAATTCTTCATCTCCGAGTATTTTATCCAGATCCTCAGGAGAGGTCACCGGCTGCTCGCAGGCGGTTCCCCGGCAGAGATATGCCGTCGCCTTTCCGCCCTGCGCAGACATGAGGGCGGTGTGCGGAGCCACCTCTGCAAGAACATCGGCGCTCCTCCGATCTTTCAGGAGGACGGTGAGGTTGGGGCGGTAGGATGAGGCGACCAGGTCGAGCATCTTTCGGGTCGCCGGGTCGTCTCCTTCGCCCGCGATCACGAGTTCGTCCGATTTCGTCGAAGCGGCAAGGAGCGCCGCCATGTACCAGGCATGGGCAGAGGGGTTTCTCCCGGCATCCCCTGCAAACGCATCGAACGAGGAGGAGGAGGCTTCCCAGTAGCGGCTCAATCCGGTCAGGCGAAAGAGCGTGACCAGGGCAAAGAGGGCCATGGAATTCCCCGAGGGGAGTGCGCCGTCGTGGATCTCCTTCTGCCTGAGGATCAGCTGCTCGCCGTCGGCGGAGACGGTATAAAATCCGCCTCCCGAAGGATCCCCGAACCGCTCGATCATCGCGTCGGCAAGGCGGCAGGCCTCCCTGAGGATCTCCGGGTCGAACGACGCCTCATAGACCTCTGCAAGCGCCCAGACGAGGTACGCATAGTCGGCGAGCATCCCGGAAACCGCCGCCTCCCCGTCCATATACCGGTGGAGAAGCCCCCCGTCTGGCCGGCGCAGGCGGTCGAGGAGAACGCCTGCCGCCCCCTGTGCTGCCGCCACGTACCCCGTCCTGCCGGAGTACCGGCCTGCACGGGCAAGCGCCGCGACCATCAGGGCGTTCCAGTCGAGAAGGATCTTCTCGTCCCGGTGCGGCCGTGCCCTCCCCTTCCTGACCGAGAGGAGTTTTTCCCGCACCGCCTCAAGCCTGCGCCTGATCTCGTCCTCGGGGATGCCGGTGGTGCGGGAGAGGACCTGCGGCGATACGGCCCGGTGGGGGATATCCCCTGATCCCTCCCCGATCCCGTATGCCTCGATGAAGAGGGCCGCATCTTCGCCGCCGACGGCAGACCGCACCTCCTCTGCAGTCCAGAGATAGAACTTCCCCTCGACCCCCTCGCTGTCCGCATCCTCCGCGGTGTAAAACGCCCCTTCAGGAGAGGCGAGGTCCCTCTGGACATAGGTGAAGATCTCGTCGGCGGCGCTCAGGTAGAAGGCGTCGCCGGTCGCCATATGGGCCTCGGTGAAGGCGAGGGCGAGCATCGCCTGGTCGTAGAGCATCTTCTCGAAGTGAGGGACGAGCCATTTGCGGTCGGTCGCATACCGGTGGACACCGAAGCCGATCTGGTCGAAGATCCCGCCGCCCCGCACCTCCCTGAGGGTCTGTTCGGCCATCGCGAGGGCCATGGGATCGCCGGTCCAGTGCCAGTACCGGATCAGGAAGATGATCATATGGGGCGAAGGAAACTTCGGCGACCGGTCGAAACCGCCATACGAGGGATCGTAGCGCCGCTTCATCTCCGCATACCCCTCCCGGAGAAGAGCGGTCTCGGCCTTCCCCCGCAGGGAGGCCCCGGCCCCGAGGTCGTCGACGATCTCCCGCGCCGACCCGACGAGGTCGTCGCGCCTCGTCTCCCAGAGATGGCGGATCTTTTTGAGGACGTCGATCAGCCCGGTCACCCCGAGCCTCGTCTCTTTCGGGAGATAGGTGGCGGCGAAAAACGGGAGGCGATCCGGGGTCATGACGATCGTCAGCGGCCACCCGCCGCGGCCGGTGAGGGCGAGGCAGACCTGCATGTAGACGGCGTCGATGTCCGGCCGCTCCTCCCGGTCGACCTTGACGGCGACGAAACCCTCGTTGAGAACCTCCGCGACCCCTGCGTCTTCGAAGGACTCTTCGGCCATCACATGGCACCAGTGGCAGGTGGAATAGCCGATCGAAAGAAAAACCGGTTTATCTTCATCCCGCGCCTTTTTGAAGGCCTCCTCGCCCCAGGGATACCAGTCCACCGGGTTGTGCGCGTGCTGCCTGAGGTACGGGCTTTTCTCCCCGACGAGACGGTTGGCTCGCCCCTCTGATCCCCCCATCATCACAAACGATCAGCACAGCGCCGGCACATATAACTCTTTGGCAGAGGGCGAGAGAGGCCGGAGGCCTCACCGCCCGTAGAGCACGTATGTCTCCCCGTACTGGACCACGTGCCCTTCCATCGCCTGGAGAAGCGCTTTTTTCTCGGCACCGGCCTGGAGATCGAGGACGGCATCGAGGCCGAAGACCTTGAACTCATAGCGGTGATCGCGCCCCTTCGGCGGGCACGGGCCGCTGTAGCCGATCCGGCCGAAGGAGTTTTTGCCCTGCCGCGCCGCGAAGGGAAAAGAGACCTCGGGCTCCTTTGCGATCGCTTCCGGGATGATCCGGACCGGTTCGATGTTCCAGATCAGCCAGTGCGTGAAGTCGCCCCCGCCGGGCTCATCGGGATCGTTGACGATGACCGCAAGGCTTTTTGTCACCGAGGCGTCGACGCCGCCGAGCGTGATCGCAGGCGAGATGTCGTCGCCGTCACAGGTGTAGTTGTACGGCAGTTTCAGGACCGCAATTTCAACGGATATTTTTCCGACCATAATGGTGAGTCTCCCACCCCCCTGTGGAGAGCCCCGGAGATATACCTTGCGGAGTGCGGTGCCGGGCGACACTTCCGCCACGCATGGAAAGGTTATATCCTGTCCTCCAGAAGATCCAGTGAATAACCGATTGCATGGAGACCAGATCCCCGCCGCGCCTGACGCACGCAGGTGTCCATGCACACAGGAGACCAGATGACGAACATTACCGAACTCCTCCAGAGATACTGGGGATACACCTCATTTTTGCCCTATCAAAAAGAAATTATCACGTCGGTCCTGGACGGCCACGACACCCTGGCCGTCATGGCAACGGGCGGGGGGAAATCGCTCTGCTACCAGCTCCCGGCCCTTGTTCTCGGCGGTCTTACGATTGTCATATCCCCGCTCATCGCCCTCATGAAAAATCAGGTCGACGACCTGAACGAACGGGGGATCAGGGCGGTGGCCTACAACAGCACCCTGGACTATCGTGAACGGGTAGAGGTCGAACGCGGTCTCCAGAACAATACGGTACGAATGCTCTTCATCTCCCCGGAAAAATGCATGCAGCCCAGTTTTCTCAGTTTTATCAACCGGTTCCCGGTCAGGCTCATCGCCATCGACGAGGCGCACTGCATCTCAGAATGGGGCCATAATTTCAGGCCGGAATACCGGCAGCTCTCCGCGCTGAGAGAGCACTTCCCCCCGGTACCGATCGTCGCCCTGACCGCCACCGCCATCCCCGCGGTCAGGGAGGACATCTGCACGCAGCTGCAGTTGTCAGACGTCCGCGAGTATATCGGGAGTTTCAACAGGCCAAACCTCTCCTACCGGGTTGTCCCCAAGAACAAACCCGTAGAGTTTATTCTCGACTACATCGGGCAGCACCCAAACGACTCCGGGATCATCTATTGTCTCAGCCGAAAAGCGACAGAAGACCTGGCGGAAACCCTGGTGGAGCACGGACACATGGCCTCTGCCTACCATGCCGGCCTCCTCCCCGAGGTCAGGAAAAAGGTGCAGGAGGCCTTCATCAAGGATGACATTTCCATCATCTGCGCCACCGTTGCCTTCGGCATGGGCATCGACAAGCCCGATGTCAGGTACGTCATTCACCATGACCTGCCAAAGTCGGTGGAGGCCTATTACCAGGAGTCAGGGCGGGCGGGACGGGACGGCCAGCCCGGGGAATGCATCCTCCTCTATAGCAGAGGGGACCTGGCGAAAGTCCGTTACCTGCTCGAACACGACGATCAGGACGAAGAGCAGAGCGGGATCGCCTTCAAAAAAATGCAGGAGGTGGTGGACTACTGCGAGACGAACTCATGCAGGCGGAAATATCTGCTCGCATATTTCGGGGAGGAGTATCCCGGAGAGACCTGCGACGCGTGCGATAACTGCACCCATCCTCAAGAATTGTTTGACGGGACCGGGGTCGCACAGAACATCATCAGGTGCGTGCGCCAGCTGCCGACGAAGTACGGGGCGGGCATGATCACCGACATCCTGCTGGGCTCGAAAAAAGCGGAGATCGGCAGGTTACGCTTTGACGCCCTCCCGGCGTACGCCACCGGGAAAGGCTACGACCGGAACACCTACCTGACCTGGATCGGCGATCTGGTCAGGCAGGGCTACCTTTCACGGACCGGGGACAAATACCCGGTCATTGCCCTGACCGCGAAGAGCGAGGAGATACTGAGGGGAGGCGTGCCGGTGATGCTCCCCCTCCTGCAGAAAACGAGGCAGAGACGGTCAGAGGTTCCCGGTCCCGATGCGATGACCCCGGAAGAGGGAGAACTGTTCCTCGCATTGAAAAGGGTGAGAAAGGATCTTGCGGACCGGGAAAATGTTCCGCCCTACATCATCTTTTCCGATCGGACCCTCATGCAGATGGCCCGTCTCCGCCCGTGCGATCAGGAGAGTATTCTGGCGATCGGCGGTGTGGGGGAGTATAAATCAAAGAAGTTCGGCCCGGCGTTCATTGCAGAGATCAAACGCGTCGTGCAGGAGGATCGCGGGATGACGCCGCCTGGCGAGGGCCAGAGTGAATGCGAGGGGCATCTTCTGGAGGGGATCTTTCTGATCGACAGAGAGATCAAACGCCTGAACGAGGAGATCGACGAACTGAAAAAGGAGAAGAGTGCCCTCCTTGATCAGGCGATGCAATCCGGGATCGAGGAGCAGGGGCATTATGTGCTCAGGTGCTCTCTGTCAAAGGTCAGGGAGTTGAATCTTGAAGCGTTCAAAAACCGTTATCCCGAGATATTTATGGAGGTCGGGATCGTCAGGCTCAAGGACGTCGATGAGATCCTTGGAAAGGATGTTGTTACGGAACTCTGTACGATAACAGAGTCGAAGACGTTCAAGGTCGCGGAGAGAGAGGTTTAGGGTGGGGGATCGCCCCTCTCTTCCACCTTTTCTTCGCAAAAAAGAGATGCGGGCTACACCCGGATCCGGATCGTGTCCTCGCCGGAAAACGGCGTGCCGTCGTTCATCTCGCCGCTGACCGTCACGGCGACGTCCACAAACATCCTGCCAACCTTCACCGTCCGGAACAGCGACAGGATCGCCTGCCGGTCGAGCGCTCCAGGCACAGCCGTGCAGAGGTCGAACGTCACCATCAGGTCAGGAACACCGTCGCCGTCGTCGTCGCCAACCTCAGAGGGCTCGCCGCCCACAATGGGCAGGGAATCGAGGCGGCAGGAGGAGGCGTCGATCTCTGCCGGGTCTGCCCCCGCGGGCAGTTCGATGAAGGCCGTGATGGTGTGGTCTTTGTTCCTGAGGCGCAGGGTGTCGGGTTTGAGGTCGACGGTTGCGTCGAGTTCGGTGGGGGCGGCGATCTCGAAGAGGTAGATGTCCGGCATACCATTGCGATAATCCACCCAGACGATGCGGTTACCCCAGATCGCAGGATAGGCTTGGTACGCCGCATCGCCGGTCACCTGCGCCTCAACACCTGTGCCGAGATCATACAGGTAGATATCATAATTGCCGTTGCGATCGTCCATCCAGACAATGCGATCCCCCCAGATCGCAGTCCACCACTGTTCTGCCGGATCAGTGCAGATCGCCGTCTCCGTCCTGGTGTTTATGTCATACAGGTAGACGTCCGCCTTGCCGTTGCGATAATCCGTCCATACGATGTGATCATCCCAGATCGCAGGCTCAGTCTGACGAGCAGTATTCGTGGTAATCTGCATTTCCGTCCTGGTGCCGAGATCGTACAGGTAAATATCGCCGTTGCCGTTGCGATGGTCTTCCCAGACGATGCTATCCTCCCAGATCGCTGGATAACTCTGTTCCGCCGCATCAGTACAGATTGCCGTCTCCGTTCCGGTGCCAATAGTGTATAGGTAGATATCCCCCTCGTTGCGAGAATCCACCCAGACGATGCTATCCCCCCAGATCGCAGGGTTGTAATGATACTGCTGAGCAGTGCAGACCGGCGTCTCCGCCCCGGTGTTGATATCGTACAGATAGACCGCCCCGTCACCGTTGCGGTTGTCCCTCCAGACAATGCGGTGCCCCCAGATCGCAGGGAGCATCTGACGCGCCGGATTGGTACAGACCGGCGTTTCTACACCTCTACCGAGGTCGTACAGGTAGATGTCCGTTTTTATGTCGTTGCGGTTGTCCTCATAGACGATGTAGTCACCGTAGACCGCAGGAAAGTATTGACTCGATGTACTCGTCGTCACCTGCGTCTCCGTGCCGACAAGCACGCCAGCCGCCGGCACCGCCATGAGGGCGGCGAGCAGGAGCAGGGCCAGCCCGGACCATGTATGTTTCTTCATTTTTTCTTTCGCCCCTCTGCGTTCTCCCCCTGCGAGAGAGGGAACGGCTCGACTTCCTGGTGGGGGGAGGCGAGGACTGCGGCCGCTCGCGGGATGACCGCAGTATCGGGGCGGGATTATATAGAGATATTGTATGAAAAATATGAACGCCCTGATGCCCGGAACGCCCTCCTTCTCGGATCGAATATACTGGATGTTGTGAACCTTTCCGGGCATTATGTGCGTAAAAATCTCCACTTTCAGTCCATGTGCTGCACTATCTGCACTGGAGGATTTCATTGGTTTTTGCCGGCTGACAGACCGCAAGATGGAGGGGCTCCCCACCACATGGGTAAAATAGAGATGCGTTCTACACCTCTTATTCAAACCAATGAGGGAAGGTAGAGTCGTGGCAGCATTGGACAATTTTCTCGGACCCCTGCACAACGGCGTCTGGGAGGTGGAGGTGCCGAAGGCGTCGGTCACCGAACCCCTCGATCCCGGGTGGAAACGATCGGCGATCAACGTCCCGACGCCCGGGACGGTCGCCAGTTACCGCAAGGGGCGCTACCACGTGCACGAGACCGCCACCGAATGGAAGGTCCACCTGGACCGCTACGACCCCGCGGTCCACCCAGTAATGCACCTGGTGGACGACGCCCCCCTCGTCTTCATGATCGCCGCCACCTTCGTGGCGCTCGTCGACGATGTCTGGAGAACGAATCCGGAAAACACCCGGGCGGTGCTGGAGGAGCAGACGACCGCCTGGCAGATGCTCGTACTCTTCGGTTGTGCCGGGATGGCGACCGGGGCGTTTGTCGTGCTCAACCCGCTCCTGTCGTTTTCGTCGATCGTCCATCTCCTGATGCCCCTGGTATTCATCGCCCTGGGCATCCTGATCGTCGGGGAGGGCGTACAGATCAGGCCCTTTCAGATGGTTTCGGCCAGACGGATCCTCTCCGGCATCATGGTGATCTTCATCGGCGTCATCTCTTACGACCTCCCTGTGGAGGACTGGGGCGCGATCATCTTCGTCCTCATCGGGGTCTGGGGGTTCGGGAGTGCGGCAATGACGTTCAGGCGCCTCTCGAGGGGGCGAGAGGCAGTTCCCGAAGGGTTTTACACCTGGTGCGCCATCGGCTGCCTCTCCCTTCTGCTCGCTCTCCTGATCTTCATGACGCCGGTGGCCCTGGTCGCCCTCATGACGATCGTCCTCGGGGCGATCGCCCTCCTTGCAGGGCTCACGCTGGTGGTGAACGGCCTGCGGTTGCGGGGCCGGATGATCCGCCGGTGATCAGGGCGCCCCTCTCTTTTCCGTAAGGATTATCGTGACACGCCCGATAAAAGAGGTGCGGAGGTGACCGGTGCCGGAAGAGAAAGAAGGGGCTGACCGGGAGGCGGCCGATACCGCCATCAGGCGGGTGGCCTGGATCTCCCTGGCCGTGAATGCCGGGCTCGTCCTGGTAAAACTCGTCCTTGCCGGGATCACCGGGAGCCTGGCACTCGAAGCCGATGCCGTCCACTCGTTTCTGGACGTGCTCGCCTCCGTCGCCCTCCTCGCCGGGATATGGCTCTCGTCCCGCCGGAGCAGGGAGTTCCCCTACGGGCTGTACAAGGTGGAGAACATCGTCTCGGTGGCGATCGCCCTCCTGGTCTTTCTCACCGCATGGGAGATCGCCGTGGAGGCCCTCACCGGGGAGGGCATCGCCCTGCCCTTCAGTGGGTGGGTGCTCGTCGCCGTCGCCGCCCTGGTCCCGGTCCCCTATCTGCTTGGCACCTGGGAGGTGCGGGTGGGAACGGCCTACCATTCTCCCAGCCTGATTGCCGACGGGAGACAGCACCGGGTGGACGTGCTCTCGACCTCGGTGGTCTTCTTCGCCCTCCTCGCCCGGTATGTCGGCATCCCGATCGATCACATCGCGGCCGTGATCATCGCCGTCTTCATTGCGTACGCGGGCTGGGGCATCCTGAAAGACAGCATGCGCACGCTCCTCGACGCCTCGATCGATCACGGGACGCGTGACGCCATCAGGTCGGCGATCCTTGCAGAGCCGATGGTGATCGGGATAAAAGACCTGACCGGCCGGAACTCTGGAAGGTATATCTTTGTCGAGGCCGGTGTCGTGATGAAGCAGACCGATCTTGCCGAGGCGGCGCTGGTGAGCGAGCGCATCCAGGCCCGTATCCGAGAACAGGTCCAGAACGTGGAGCGGGCGGTCATCCACGCCGAAGCGGGGGAACGCTCGCACCTGCGCTATGCCGTCCCGCTCAGCGACCTCGAGGGTGCGATCAGCCCCCACTTCGGCGAAGCGCCCTATTTCGCCCTGCTCGATTTTGGCGTGAAGGAGAGGAGGCTGGAGCGCAAGGAGGTGATCGCCAACCCGGTCAGGGACCTTGAAAAACAGAAAGGGCTCCGTGCGGCAGAGCTGCTCCTGCGGCAGAAACCCGACGTCGTCGTTTCGCGCCAGCCCCTTGCCGGAAAGTCGCCTGAATATGTCTTCGAGTCGGCCAGGATCATGGTGAGGATAACCGATGCGGAGAGGCTCGCCGACCTCATCGGGGAGATCGAGGGGGAGGTGCGGGAGGAGCGGGCCGCGGGCGGATGAAAATATCATTCCCTGTGTGCGGCGCCGTGGTGATCCCCTCGCATCCCACAATATATAATTGATAAGATATCTCCTTTAGGGCACGTTATTGCGGCGGGGGGCCTGCCGCCCCCCGG
>NZ_CM001555.1:2353098-2475100 GCF_000275865.1 Methanofollis liminatans DSM 4140
ATAGATGCCATAGCGCAGATAGACCGTGCCGCGTTCGAGATCGGCGTCGCGGGCCCGCTCGCCGATGATCAGGGGCGAGGCGCCGAGGTGGCGGGCGATGGCGTCCATGTCCCGGGATATCTCCTCTGAGACCGAGTCGATATGAGAGACCACCTTGATGACGAGGAGAACCTCGTCTTTCCCGGCGATCAGGTCAAAAGAGCGAGGGCGCAGGCTGCACCGTTCAGAGACGTCATAACCGGCGGTCAGCATCACGCTGATCACCATATCGAGGAGGCGCTCCTGTGACATTGGACACTCGTTAAAGGTGGATATAGTACGACACACTAATAAATAATCGCCTCATGTTCATCGGAATCGACGACACCGATTCGCCCGCAGGGATGTGTACGACCTATCTCGGGGCCGTGCTGGTCAGAAGGCTAAAAAGTGCCGGTCTGACTATCAGAGAGACCCGGCTCGTCCGACTCAACCCGAACGCCCCGTTCAAGACGAGAGGAAACGCGGCGATATGTATCGAGGCGTCTGGGCGCCCGGAGACGGCGTTCTCGATCGCAGCGGCGCTGATCGACGACCTCGCCGACCTCTCCTGCGAGAACACCAACCCGGGCCTGGTGGTGACCGAAGAACGCCCGGACCCCGCATTCTACTGGAAAGCCGTCCGGGACTTCTGCACGATCGAAGAGGCAAAAGAGATTCTGGAAGAGAACTGCGCCCTTTACCGGGGATGGAAAAACGGCAGGGGACTGATCGGAGCCACGGCAGCCGCGGCAAGCGTCCTGCCCGATCTGACCTCCGAGCTCCTCGCCTACCGTCGAAGGGAGGTATGGGGGACGCCGCGTTCGGTCGAAAAGGCATCGATCTTCGCTGCCGAAGCGGCGACCTATCCCCACACCTGGGACTCGGCAGACCCCCAGAACAGCGTCGTGGTCTGCGTGCCCCACACGCCCGACCCGGTCCTCTTCGGGATCAGGGGGGAGAGCGAAGCATGGGTACGGGAGGCCCGTGCCCTCGTCCGGGCGGAGGAGAGCGAGATCGAGCAGATCTGGGTCACCAACCAGGGGACCGACGCCCACCTGGTGGACGGGACGATCGGCCGCCTCCTCGAAGGGCGGTCGTACCGTGTCCAGGGAACGGTGGCGGAGCGTGCGACGACCGGGGCAGGAGGGCATGTGAGCCTCACCATCCTCGGCACCGACGGCGAGAGGCTTCGCTGCATGGCATACGAGCCCACGAAGGGATTCAGGGAGATCGTGCGGGCGCTCCTGCCGGGCGACGGGATCCTCGCCGTCGGGAGTTACAAGAACGAAAGCCTCAACCTTGAGAAACTGCGGGCAGACCGCCTCGTGGCGGACCGTCTCCTGCGCCCGCCCCTCTGTCCGGACTGCGGGAGGAGAATGACCTCCGCAGGCAGGGATAAGGGCTACAAATGCCGGGAGTGTGGAAGACGTGCGGGCGATCCCGAGATCATCACCACCCCCAGAGCGATCAGGACTGGCTGGTACGAGGTGCCGCCGACGGCACGGCGGCATCTCTCGAAACCGCTGGTCAGGGATCAGGGGGAGGCCTGAGAGAAAAAAACGGCAATCTCTATATCCAGCCCGGACAAGCATACTGTATGAGAATCGGCATTGTTGGAGGAACCGGCGATATCGGGGAGGGCATGGCCCTCAGACTCTCCACCCGCTATGATGTGATCATCGGCTCCCGGGAAGAAGAGAAGGCAAAAACCGCGTCCACCACCTGCCGCCTGCGGCTCGACGAACTCGGGAAAGTCTGCAGCCTTTCCGGGGTCAGCAACCAGAGAGCGGTCGACGAAGCCGATATCGTCGTCCTCGCCCTCCCATACAAGCACCTCGTCCCGACGATCGCCTCCCTCACCGGCTTTGAGGGAAAGATCGTGGTCAGCCCGGTCAACCCGATGGAGTTTGGCGAGACGGTCTCGTACGTCCCCCCGCCCGAGGGTTCGGCCGGCCTGCTCCTGAAAAAACTCCTCCCGGAAAGCGCCAGGATCGTCGTCGCCTTCAACAACATCGCCGCCCACCGCTGGCAGACGATCGGGGAGGATCTCGACTACTCGGTCGCCGTCTGCAGCGACGACGACGAAGCGAAGAGGATCGTCATGGATCTCATCAACACGATCTCGCACCTTTCAGCGCTCGACGCCGGCCCCCTGAAAAACGCCGCTCTTGTCGAAAGCCTCACCCCTCTGATCCTGAACATCTCGAAGTATAACCGGATGAAAGACGTCGGGGTGTACTTCAGATAAGGATTTAACCCTTTTTTTACGGCTCTTTCCAACCCATGCACGGCCGGACGAGGAGCCGCACCCCCACGTTGATATCCCAGGACGAAGGATGCTTCGATCGCAGGGCACCGTCACGATGCCCGGGGGGAGTAAAAAAGATGGTATCCACCTATCTGAACCCGCCGGTCGCCCTCATGGGCGCGGGTGCGGTAAGAGAAATCGGAGCGTGGACGAAGATGTTCGGCGCGAAAAAAGCGTTGATCGTCTCGGGCACCGGAAAACACGGCCAGACCCTCAACAAGGAGATCGCCGCCCTCCTCAAGGAGGCCGGGATCGACTCGGCGGTATTTGCAGGTGCCGAGCCCAACCCGACCGATCTCTCGGTCCATGAGGGTGCCGGGATGTACCTGAAAGAGTCGTGCGACGCCATCGTCGCCGTCGGCGGCGGGTCCCCGATGGACTGCGCCAAGGGCATCGGGATCATCGTCGCTGGCGGCGGGGAGATCCACGCCTACGAAGGGGTCGGCAAGGTGGTCAGGCCGCTGCCGACCCTGATCGCCGTCAACACGACGGCCGGGACCGACTCGGAGATGACCAGTTTCGCCGTCATCACCGACACCCGCCGGCACGTCAAGATGGCCCTCGTAGACTGGAAGCTGACTCCGAAGGTCGCCATCAACGACCCGGAACTAATGAAGAGCATGCCGCCGGCCCTCACCGCAGCCACCGGCATGGACGCTCTGACGCACGCCGTCGAGGCTTACGTCTCCACCATCGCCACGCCGACGACCGATGCCGCCGCCATTGCCGCGATCAAACTCATCGGGATGTGGCTCCGCCCGGCGGTCGCACACGGCGACGACATGGTCGCCCGTGACATGATGGCCCATGCCGAATACCTCGCCGGCATCGCGTTCAACAACGCCAGCCTCGGCTATGTCCACGCCATGGCCCACCAACTCGGCGGCTTCTACAACCTGCCGCACGGCGTCTGCAACGCCATCCTCCTGCCGCACGTCCAGGCGTTCAACCTCGTCGCCGTACCCGATCGCTTCGTCGACATCGCAAGAGCGCTCGGCGAGAGCGTCGAAGGACTTTCCACAAACACGGCGGCCGAGAAGGCGATCGAGGCCATCAAAAAACTCTCGACAGAGATCGGCATCCCGTCCGGGGTCAAACACCTCGGTGCACGGGAGGAGGACATCCCGGCACTTGCCGAAAATGCGATGAAGGATATCTGCGGTCTGACCAACCCGCGCAAAGCGACGATCGACGATATCATCGCTATTTACCGGGCTGCATTGTAACAGGCCAAAAAAAAACACCTGATTTCAGGCCATGACAGGGAGGGGCAGGGCGCGAAACGCCGGGGGTCAAAACAGTTAATGGATCCCGCGACAAGATCATATGAAATCTGGTGTCTTATGGAATCAAACAGGGAAGAGTGCGGGGATCCGGTCAGACAGGTCCATCTGAACCCGGACATGACCGTCGACGGGCTGGTCCGCGCCATCGCCGGTGCCGGGGCATACAACGGCGGGTCGCTCGCCCGCGCCGTCGACATCTATGAGGCGATGCTCCGCGACGAGAAGGCGACGAAGTTTTTCGGGCTCGCAGGCGCCATGGTTCCTGCAGGCATGGGGAGGATCGTCAGCGATCTCATCGAACAGGGTCATATCGACATTCTGGTCTCGACCGGCGCCAACCTCACCCACGACACCATCGAGGCGATCGGCTGCCACCACTACCACGGCACCGCCGTCTGCGACGACGTCGAACTGCGTCACGAGGAGATCAACAGGATCTACGACATCTTCCTCCCGGACGAGGCCTTCATCCACTTCGAGGAGTTCATGCAGGAGTGCCTCTCAGATATCCCGGACAGAACGACGCTCTCGATCTCAGAACTCCTCCGCCACATCGGCTCCCACCTGAAGACTGGCATCCTGGCGGCGGCGGCAAAGAACGATATCCCGGTCTTCTGCCCGGCCGTCCAGGACTCGATGCTCGGTCTGCAGTTCTGGTTCTACAACCAGGCGCACCACATCACCATCGACGCCTTCGGAGACATGAAGACGATCATCGACCGGTGTTATGCGGCAGAGCACGCCGGGGCGTTCCTGGTCGGCGGCGGCGTGCCGAAGAATTTCATCTTCCAGAGCAAGATGATCACCCCGGACGGCTTCACCTACGCTGTCCAGCTCACCGGCGACCGCCCGGATCTCGGCGGGCTCTCGGGCGCCACCCTTGCCGAAGCGCAGTCCTGGGGGAAGATCAACGAGGACGCCGCGGCGGTCACCGTCTACGGCGACGCCACGATCACCCTCCCGGTGATCGCGGCGGCGGTGCTGGAGAGGCTGAAACATGACTGAACTCATCCTCTCCCTCGACGTGACCGGCCTCAAAGAGGCGCTCCGGATCGCCGGCGCCTGTGCCCCTGAGATCGATGCGATCAAGGTCGGCTACCCCCTGGCGCTCGCCGCCGGCCTCGGGATCGCCGGAGAACTCGCCGGGTTCGGTCTCCCCCTCATCGCCGATTTCAAAGTCGCCGACATACCGAACACGAACACCCTCATCTGCGAGCAGGTGTTTGCGGCCGGGTTCTCGGCGGTGATCGCCCAGGGCTTTCCGGGTCCTGACTCGGTGGCCGCCTGCGTGGAGGCCGCTCATGCCCACGGCGGCGAGTGCTACGTGGTCGCCGAGATGAGCCATCCCGGCGCCCTCACCTTCTTCTCGGCAGGCGTGCCCGAGCGCCTCTGCGAGATCGTCGCAGAGACCGGCGCCGACGGGATCATCGCCCCGGCGACCCGGCCCGAACGGGTGCGAGCGCTGCGTGCCCTGATCGGGAAGAAGAAGATCCTCTCACCTGGCATCGGCGCACAGGGCGGGGACCCGGCAGAGATCGCTCCCCTCGTCGACGGGATGATCGTCGGGCGCTCTATCTACGGCGCCGCCGACCCCGCGGCCGCCGCCCGGACCTACGCACCCTACCGCCGATGACGAGACGACCGTTCCGAGCCCGCGGGCGGTGACGAACCCTATGAGTCCTCCGAGGCGAAGATCCCGGACCTAAGGCCCGGGACTCACTTTTTCTGGCAGATATTCATTCCAGATTTTTTCCTGCGATTTTCCGGAGTGTTTCACGGCCCACGCCGGGGAGCGGCCGCTCCGTCGAGCCGAGAAATGCACGAAGTTCAAAAAAAAGAGGTCAGGAAAGGTTCCAGATCTGAGTCCCGATGCCCCTGATCGAGAGCCTCAGGTAGACCCCCGCCGGGTCGACCGACTCCGGCACCTCGAAGACCAGATACCCGGACGAATAATCCGACCGGTCGATCGAGGTCGACGCATAGACCGAGCCTATTCCTCTCATGTAGGCCGACGGCTGAGAGGGCCTGTACTCCTCTCCGCCGGCGATGAGGGTGAAGTCTGTCGGGGACGGTGTCCGATATTTCGAACTCCCACCGCCATAATAGCCGATATGGTTGACCTCCATAAGCACGAAGAGGTACTGCTTCCCATACGGGGCCTGGTAGACCTTCACATCGGCACCGGTACCTGCCTCGAAACTCTTCCAGGTGGTGGTGGACCTGGGCCGTACCGAGATCTTGTTCACCTGCCTCGTATCCATGAAGCGGTACGGCTCCCCGATCTTCAGAGCGTCGGGATAGATCTCCGTCGTCTGCAGGGTGAGGGTCGTGTCCTCGATCGTCCTGAGGTTCATCCCCTCGAGAGCGGCGTTGAGCGAGTCCTGCCCTTCGGCGAGATAGGTGTTGCCGAGGGCGATATGGTCGGTGTCGGCGAAGGTGGCGCCATACCAGATCGCTGAACCCGCCCGATCATAGCTCTCAAAGGCCTCGACGAAGCGGGCCTTCACATGCTCAAGGCCGTCGGGCACGGCGTACGCCCTGAACTCTGCGGAACAGGACTTCGCGCTGCCCGTTAGTTCCATGGCGAGTTTCGAAACGGTGGCATAGTCCTGGTCGCCCGCCCTTATGGACATCTCGCTCACCGTCGATGCGATGCTCGACGCCGCCTCTGTTCCGGCGTTTTTGAGCGTGTCGTAGTCACAGGGGACCTGTTCTTTCGCCTCGGCCTCCTGCAGGGGCTCCATCGCCGCCTCGGGATCTTCGTACGGAACACCGCTGCCCCGGACTACAGCGTCAGACCAGTCGGCACAGCGGATATAGGACGAGCCGTCCCATCCATTCCCGAACCTGGACGCATCTTTTGCCGTGAGGATGAACTTGGAAGTGTACGCCCCGGTGCGTTTTTCCCTGAAAAACACAGCAACAAAAGCGGTTTCCCCCTTCAGATCGCCGGAATAGAAGGCTTCGGCGATGCGGGTGGCATCAGCCTCATGGCCCCAGAGCGATCCGGCGAGGAGATCCCTGGAGGCGTTCATGACGACATCGACCTTCACCGCCTGACTGCGGCCCATATGCGCGGGGTCGGCGAGGTCGGCATCCGTGATCACCTCGAAGGTCGAAACGGTGATACCCGATGCTCCTGCACCTGCGCCCGAGAACCGATCCCTCGTAATATCTACCAGATATTCGGCCATTGCTGCATAGTCGCCGGGGTCAGGGGGCGAAAGAGTTGTCTCAGGCGTCGCCGCGGCGGCCTCTTTACCAAGGAGAGGATTTATGTCGCCCACGCTCCCGTTCCCCACGCCGAACGGCGGGAGTTGCAGCCCTGCGGGATCAGACCATCCCGCCGCAGGCGCGGCACAGAGGAGGATCAGCACCAGCGCAAGGGCCGGGACATGCAGGCATATGGTATGGTACTGCATCGGACTATCATATGCAAATGGGGCAGAAATAGATTCTCCCACCAGCGACAGAGAGGGATGCCAAGGCCCGGACATAAAGAATTTAAACCTCTTTTTTGCTGTTTCATGACGAAAAAAACGACCGAACAGGTCAGGCGAACAGGGAGAGAGCCCCGACTATCCAGACAGGTTTTATAATCTGGACGGGCAAGTCTTACGCATGCAGTGGAGCGAAGAGCACCTGGCCCTGGCGCGTAAATACCGGAAGCTTGAAGAGATACCAGTCGAAGAGCGGCGCTACAAGTGCCATACCTGCAACCATGTGGTGGAGACCAGCCCCTGCCCGGTTTGCGGCGAGACCCAACTCGAGATCATGTGCCCGCTCGACCACACACACTGCTCCCACGATATCGTTTCAGGCATCGAGTACTGCCCTCTCTGCGGCGAACCTGTCTGCCCCGAGTGCGGATCCCACGACGTCTCCCAGATCAGCCGGGTCACCGGCTATCTTCAAGACGTCTCCGGCTGGAATGCCGGAAAACAGCAGGAACTCAAAGACCGGATCAGGTATACCGTCGCATGAGATATTTTTTCACGGGAGACACTATTTTTGTCCGTGGTGACTTCAGGGCGGCAAGCACCGGCGTCAATGGCGGCAGCCGCCCGGCGTCCACCATTTTCAACCATACCGTCCCCGGCAACTTCGATCACGCAGATCCATTCCGGTACCTCTGGCAGATCGCCACGGCCGCAGGATTCGGGGAGGATTTCTTCGGCCTGTTGACCGCGGTGCCGATGCGCCACCTCTGCATCCTGCAGTATGATTTTATCACGGTTTTCATCACCGCAGGCGTCACGAACCCGAACCCGGACCCGACCGCACCCCATACGATCAACATCATCGTCGTCTCGCGCGAAGGCCTCTCTGACGGAGCGCTCCTGGAGACGATCGTCACGGCAACCGGGGCAAAGGCCCACGCCCTCGGCCTGATGAAATACCCCTTCACCGGGACGACGACCGACGCCGTCGTCGTGGCGTCCGAGGGCGAAGTGCGCCACACCTATGCCGGTACCGCCACCGAGGCGGGTCGGCGGGTCTACGCCGCCGTGGCCCGCGGGGTGCAGGAGGCGCTTGACCGGCAGGAGGGGCGGACGGTGCGGGAAAGACCGTCGTTTTTTATTTTCAGCCGCTACGGCGGCGACCACTGGGTGGAGTGGCGGCCTGAAGGCTGCCCATATTATCCCTGCCATTTCGAGGGGCAGGTCTGCGACTTCTGTTACTGCCCCTATTATCCCTGCCATGACAGCGAACTTGGAGAATGGGTGAAGAGCTCCTCGGGCGGTCAGATCTGGAGTTGCAGCACCTGCACGCTCCTCCACGAGCCCGGGGTCGCTGCCTACTTTAAAAAGAATCCGGAAGCCTCGCTTCCGGAGCTGAAAAAATACCGGGTCTCCCTGAAGGAAGACCCACAATAGACCGTTTCACTCCGTGATGCCGAGCGCGGAAAGGAGCTCGCTCAGAGGGATGCCATGGGCTGCCGCCGCCTGGCGGATGCTTTCCCCGCGGCCGATCGCGCAGCCGAGGCACCCCATACCAAATCGCATGAGGACATCTGCGGATTCCGGTTTTTCCTGGAGAAGCTCCAGAATGGTACTGTCAGCAGTAACTGCCATAGCAAAAGAATGGGTACCAGAAGTATTTAACATTTCAATTTTTTGGGGTGGGCGAACACTTCCGCACCGCACGCCCAATCACTATATATCAGGCAGGCGCTGACGCTCATCTGGAGATGTAGATGGATCTATCCGAAGTAGCAGAAAGAATCTCCCGGAAGTTTTCGTCCATGAACGTGGAAATCGACCCGGCCCTCGCCGAAAAGAAGCTCCGCACCCTTGTCGAGGAGTTCGGGGTGAACATCCCTGAGGCCGAGAAGACGGTCACCGAGAACCTGGCGAAGGAGCACAATCTCTCCCTCTCCCCCTCCTCTTCCCCCAGAACAACGACGGAACGGGAGATCGGCGGACTTGTGACCGGAGAATGGGTGACGATCGAGGGCCTGGTGGTCTCGCTCACCGTCCCGCCGACCGATGCAATCGCCCAGAGCGGTGTCATCGCCGACGCCTCGGGTGCGATTCAGTTTACGATGTGGTCCCGGGCCGGCCATGAGCCCCTTGTGGCCGGGCAATGGTATCGCTTCGAATCTGCAGTGGTGGACGAGTACCGCGGTGTTCCCAAGGTGAACCTCCACCAGGGCACCACGATCACGCCCATTGAGGGTAAAAAATCCTTCACTCCAAAATATACCGGTGTCGCCGATTTAAAGCCCGGAATCGCAAGCGTCAGGGTGAAGATGCTCCAGGAGTGGGAGAACAGGCACGAGCGGATCCTCCAGACAGGGCTTGTCGGCGACGGGAGCGGCAGGATAAAGTTCACCATCTGGAAGGAGGAGGGGAAAAAGCCCCTCGCTCCAGATACCGTCTACGCAATCCATTATGCAACCGTCGAAGAGTACCAGGGGCGCCTGTCGATCACCCTCAACACCGCGGACTATTCTGTGGCCGAGGGGGGGATCGAGGTCGTCTCCGGGCCTTCCACCCCGATGAAAAAAGAGACCGTCACCGGCAAAGTAGTTACCCTCACCACGGCGACCAGCCCATCCATCGCCCAGACCGGAATTATCGCCTACCCGGAGGGCGCCATGACCTTTGTAGCATGGGAGCGTTCCGGCGCCCCGGCCATGGAGTACGGGAAGTGGTACAGGCTTGAAAACGCCTCTATCGACCAGTTCAGGGGAGCACCCCGGGTGAACATCGGGGAGGGGACGAGCGTGATCGAGATCGAGAGCGACACCCCGATTGTTCCCGCCGTGATCCCGGTTTGCGACCTCGCCCCCGGCGTTGCAAGCGTCAGGGTGAAAATGGTGCAGGAATGGGAGGCCAGACACGAGCGGATCCTCCAGACAGGGCTTGTCGGCGATGAGTCCGGCACCGTGAAGTTCACGATCTGGAAAGAGGAAGGTGTCGAGCCCCTCAGCCCGAACATGGTCTACACTATCTACTATACGACCGTCGACGAGTACCAGGGGCGCCTCTCCATCACGCTGAACGGGGCGATGGTCCTCGCCGAGGAAGGCGCCACCCTTGAAGTCGGGACCGGCGGCATGACGCTCACCGGTGCAATCGTGAATATCGGCCCGGGCTCAGGGCTGATCAAGCGCTGTCCGGTGGAGGGGTGCAACCGCGTCCTCTCGAAGCGAAATTACTGCCCGGTGCACGAGGTGCAGAACGACTTCAGATATGACCTGCGGATCAAGGCGGTGCTCGACGATGGCGTGAAGGCGCACAACATCCTCATGCAGAAGGAGGTTGTTGAGGCGGTGGCAGGCCTGACCCTGGAAGACGCCGTGAAAACCGTGCAGGAGAGCCCGCTCGGGATGGACGACATCTTCTACCGCCTGCGCGACGCCCTCATGGGCAGGTATTACGCATGCAGGGGCGGCGACCTTGGCGACACCCTCCTGGTAAAGGAATGCACTCCCCTTGGTTTCGACGGGGAGCAGCATGCTGCTCTTCTCAACCGCCTCGGAGGTGAGATCAATGCCAGCTGAAACACCACGTTACGAGCGCGAACCGGCCCGGCGGGTCTTTGCCGCGGAGCTGCGCGAGGCCACCCACCACTTCAAGGACGGCGAGGACGAAAAGAGCCCGACCTACGTCCTCCTCCCCACCGGCGAGCGGTGCAACAGGGTGCTGTTCATCGGCTCCATGACCCACAAGGAGAAAAAAGGCGAGCAGAACATTTTCTACTCGGTCCGGGTCGCGGATCCGACCGGAACCTTCTTCGTCAACGCCAGCTCGTTCCAGCAGGAAGCGATGACGCAGGTCTCGAAGATCGATCCTCCGGCATTCGTGGCGGTAGTCGGGAAACCGAACGCCTACGAGGCGCCGGACGGACGGGTCTTCGTCTCGGTGCGGGCCGAGTCGGTGACCGTCGTCGATAAGGAGATGCGCAACCGCTGGGTGCTGGACGCAGCCGAGCAGACCCTCAAACGGATCGAGGCGTACGGCCAGACCCCCGACTCACAGCGTGCACAAGAACGCTACAATGCCGATATGGCCACATACAAAAGGATGGTCTACGAGGCGCTCACCCAGATCACCATCTGAAAAACTCTTTTTTTTGAGGCGGCACTCAAAAAAAGGTCAGGAAACGGGATCTCTCAAAAAAGATGCTATAGACCCGTTTGAGGGCCGCACGATCACTCGCTTTCAGCCGATTCGGCAGACTGACGTTTTCCTTTCCACTCGCCCTTAAGTTCAGGGTGATCGGTGAGGATCTTCGAGACCGTGCTCCGGCTCACGTTGAACATCCTGCAGATCTGGGAGATACTGGTCCCTGAGCGCCTGACCGTGATCAGGGCCTCGATCTGCCCCTCGTTCAGCGCCCGTGGCCTGCCGATCGTGCCCCGCGAGAGAGCCTCCTGTCTCGGATGGGGGGGCTGGACCTTCTTCACCCCTTCCATGTAGGTCTCAATATAGGTGATAAAATCGCCAATAGCCTCGGCCCGAAGGGCAGGATCATCATAATACCCTATAAAATCACTTCTGGCAAAAAATGGGACATAACCCTCACTTATCAGGAGTTTCAGTTCTTCTACACTGGCATCGGGGTTTCGGGAGAGCGCGGAGAGGCTGAGAAACAGGATAAACTTTATTTCATTTTCCTGGCAGTATTCGAGCATCTGGTTATAACCATCACGCTTTCTCAAGGGCGTGCTGCTGATCCGGTGATCGTTGAAGAACTGATTGATGGTAAACCGATATTTACAAAATTCTTCAAGAATCTCTTTTTGATGCTCTACGTCGCCCCTTTTCCGCGTCACAAGGTAGGCTACGGCATCTTTTTTCATACAAATTATTCAAATTCATTATCATTTATGTTTTCCGATCTAATACAGAGAGCGCATAGCAATTGAAAACAATTTATTTTTATTTAAAAGGAAATTTTATCATTCCAGACCGAAAAAAAGACAGAGCGGCGGGATCAGGGGATCAGGCCTTTATCTGGTCCCACCGATCAAGAACTTCCTGCCCTTCGATAAACACAAGCCCGTTTTTCTGCGCATATGCCTGTGCATCCTCTTTTGAAAGAGCAAGACCATTATCATTGTCGAGCATTTCACAGACGACGACGGCCGGCGTGGTGCCGGCCATTTCGGCAAGCGCAATCGAGAGCTCGGTCTGACCGCGCCGGACATCGAGCAATCCGTCTGCGGCCCTCAGAAGAGCGACATGGCCAGGGGTCCTGAATTCGGCAGCGAAGTTGTGCCCGCCGCCGTTGAGAGATCTTTTCACCTGCTCTGCAATCGCATTGATCGTCACTGCCCGGTCCCGGTCCGGGATGCCGGTGAAGGTGCTCCGGTGGTTCACCCAGATCGAGAATGACGAATGGTTTTTACGGTCGTACGGGATGTCGCCGGTCTGTTCGGCGGCCCCAATGCCCTTCAGGAGGTCTGAGGCGAAGGGGAGGCCGAGACGCCGTGCGGCCTCAGGGTGGACGGCCGTGCAGATGAGGCCGCCGCCGTCCCGGCGCATCGTCATCACGTCATGCGGCGTGACCGCATCGGCGCGGATGATCAGATCGGTCTCGCGTTCGCGGTTGTCAAAGTCATAGAGCAGGACAAATTTGCCCGCCTTCAGGGCGGCACATGCATCTTCAATCATGGGTAACCTCTATCTGTACACTATCGTTGTCATGCAAGCCGAAGGTCTCGCGCAGGGGAGCCGGCGAGATGATCTCGACGATCTCTTCGGGATAATGGCTCCGCCCGGGCTCGATGATCGCACCCGGGCAGTCCCCGATCCGGCACGGGAGGCACCGGGCACTCCCGAACGATCGCCCGTCGGCCTCAAAACCCTCGATCCCGATCCAGACCAGCCCTTCCAGGCGGCGTTTCACCCTGACGCTTTCGGGGTCCAGACGGACGTTGAGCGTGCCGGGGTAGGCATAAAATCCGAGTTTTTCGAGGAATTGCTCCCGGTACTGGGGATGATCGATATAGTACCGCCCCTCGCCAAGGCCGCTGATCACCGCCCCTTTGAGGACATAATATCCACCTTCCGGAGAAAATATCCGCGTATACGCCGAGAACTCATGCCGCAGCTCTTCCTCACCGGCAGGAGCGACGGCGACGTACTGGCCGTCGGGCCTGACAGTGCGCGTGATCATTCCTGCCGCTTCGAGCGCCTTCAGGCGACGCGAGGCCGTCTGTGGGCTGATGTTCAGGGCGTTCCCCAGAGACTGGGAGGACATCCAGGCCGAGCTTCGCAGGCCGCCCATGAGCGCAACGACCTTCAGACACTGGAGATCTCCTGCATCCATCATACATACCACAATTGAGATGCATCCTATATATGAGTTATCACCTGGACTTCGTAGATTGTCGATGGGGCATTCGTTAATTATTTAATGTGCCCGGTCAACATCTACATCCATGAACTCCGAATTGCGTAAGCAGCTTGCTGAGAAGATGGCAGGTGAGATTACGCTCTCGGACTCGCCGGGGAAAGCGCTGAAAAAATGGCGGATGAGTTTCGGCATCCCGCAAGGAACGCTCTCAGAGAGGCTCGGCGTCTCCCCCTCGGTCATCTCAGACTACGAGGGTGGGCGGCGCAAAAGCCCCGGAACCGCCGTTGTCGGAAAAATCGTCGATACGATTCTCTCGATCGACGAGGAGAACGGCGGCAAATACATCCAGCGATTTTCCAGGATCCTGTACAACCAGTTCGACAACGACGACGTCATCTATGACATGCACGATTATGCAGGCCCGGTTCTTCTTCCGGCGTTTGCCGAAGCGGTGGATGCACAACCCCTCTGCGGGTCGCTCGACCTCTCGATCTTCGGCTACACCGTGGTGAACAGCCTCAATGCGATCCTGCAGCTCTCGGCAAACGAGTTCAACCGCATCTACGGGTGGAGCACCGAGCGGGCGCTCATCTTCACCAACGTCTCGACCGGGAAGTCCCCCCTCGTCGCCATCAGGGTGACACCGTTCAAGCCCCGCTGCGTGATCCTGCAGGGGCTGACGGTCGAGAACGTCCACCCGCTGGTCAAACGTCTTGCCGAAACCGACCGGATCACGGTTCTCTGCACGTCTATGGATGTCGATTCGATTGTGAGCACTTTGAGGGAGAAAGAATGGTAGGCATCATAACCTATGGGGCGTATATCCCCAGATACCGGATAAAACTCGAGGAAATCGCCAGGGTCTGGGGCGACAACGCCGCAGACATCACCGGCGGCCTTGGCGTGCGGGAGAAGTCGCTCCCGGACATGGACGAGGACACGGCCACAATCGCCGTCGAGGCGGCGCGCAACGCCCTCCTCAGGAGAGATCTCGACCGCGACGCCATCGGGGCGATCTATGTCGGCTCCGAGTCCCACCCCTACGCCGTCAAGCCGACGGCGGCAACCGTCGGGGCAGCGATCATGGCCACCCCGGTGATGACCGCCGCAGACTACGAGTTCGCCTGCAAGGCGGGCACGGCGGCCATGCAGACCTGCATGGGCCTGGTCGGAAGCGGCATGGTAAAATACGGCGTTGCAATCGGCGCCGACGTGGCACAGGGAGCACCCGGCGACGCCCTGGAGTACACGGCCGCCGCAGGAGGGGCCGCGATGATCATCGGCAACGACGATCCCATAGCCGAGATCAACCGGACCTGTTCGTTTACAACCGACACCCCGGACTTCTGGCGCCGCGAAGGGCAGGCATACCCACGTCACGGCGGACGGTTCACCGGCGACCCGGGCTACTTCAAGCATGTGCAGGGAGCGGCCAGGATGATGCTCGAACAGGCCGGCACGAAACCTTCAGACTACGACTACGCCATCTTCCACCAGCCCAACGCCAAGTTCCCGCAGCGGGTCGCCGGGATGCTCGGCTTTACGAAGGAGCAGATCACGCCGGGCCTGGTCGTGCCGCGCCTTGGCAACACCTATTCGGGCGCCTCGATGGTCGGGCTCGCCGCAACCCTCGATATTGCGAAGCCGGGCGACCGGATCTTCGTCACCTCCTTCGGCTCGGGCGCCGGTTCCGACGCCTTCGACATCACGGTCACCGACCGTATCCTCGACGAAGCGGTCTTCAACCGCGGGGCAGCCCCCTCGGTGGAAGGGCTGCTCGCAAACCCGATCTATGTCGATTATGCCAGGTACGCCAAACACAAAGGTAAGATCATGGTGCAAAAATGAGAGACGTCGCAGTCATAGGAGTGGGCTGTACCAACTTCGGTGAATGGTGGGACCGCTCCTTCAGGAACCTCTTTGTTGAGGCAGGCGTCATGGCGATCGAGGACGCAAACCTTGCGGGCGAACAGATCGACGCCATGTACGTCGGGAACATGAGCGCAGGGCGCTTTATCGAGCAGGAGCACATCGGCGCCCTCATCGCCGATTACTCCGGGCTTGCAACCGAGAACATTCCGTCCACCCGCGTCGAGGCCGCATGCGCATCGGGCGGTCTCGCCTTCCGCGAGGCCGTGATCGCCGTCGCCAGCGGGATGGCGAACATCGCCGTCGCCGCCGGCGTCGAGAAGATGACCGACGTGGACACGAGCCTCTCCACCGACGCCCTCGCAGCGGCGGCCGACCGTGAGTGGGAAGGCTTTGTCGGAGCGACCTTCCCCGGCCTGTATGCGATGATCGCAACAGATTACATGCACCGCTACCCCCTCACCCGGGAGCAGCTCGCCCAGGTAGCGATAAAGAACCACTACAACGGGGCTAGAAACCCGATCGCACAGTTCCAGAAGGAGATAACCCTGGACACCGTGCTGAACTCCACGATGGTCGCCGACCCCCTGCGGCTCTTCGACTGTTCGCCGATCACCGATGGGGCCGCCGCCGTGGTCGTCGCACCCCTCGAAATGGCGAAAAAGTTCACCGACACCCCGATCAAGGTGCTCGCCACCGCACAGGCGAGCGACACGATCGCCCTCCATGACCGCCGGGACATCTCGACCCTCGACGCCACCGTCGCCGCCGGGAACCGGGCGTTCAAGATGGCCGGGCTCGAGCGCAAAGACATCGACTTCGTGGAGGTCCACGACTGCTTCACGATCGCCGAGATCTGTGCCATCGAAGACCTCGGGTTCTGTAAGAAGGGTGAAGCAGGCCGGCTCACCGCCGAGGGTTACACCGCCCTCGACGGCAACCTGCCGGTGAACACCTCGGGCGGGCTGAAGGCCTGCGGCCACCCGGTCGGGGCCACCGGGATCAAGCAGGTCTATGAGGCCGTGCTTCAGCTCCGCGGCGATGCCGGGAAGCGGCAGGTCGCCGGGGCCGAGATCGGCATGACGCAGAACGTCGGCGGCACCGGTGCTACCGTCGCCGCCCATATCTTCGGGAGGACCTGAAATGTCGGTACCACGTTTCTGGAGAAAGATCCCCCAGCGCTACAACCTGGAAGGGACGCACTGCGAGGTCTGCGGCAGGTATTTCTTCCCGCCGCGGAACCTCTGCCCTGACTGCCGGCGCGACGGTAAGATTGTCGGGCACACCTTCAAGGGCACCGGAAAGATCGTGACCTACTCGGTGATCAGGACGGCAAGCGATCAGTTCGCCGATCTCACCCCGTACGTCCTCGCCATCGTGGAACTTGAGGAGGGTGCGAGAATGACCGCACAGGTGGTCGTCGAAAACCCGGAGGACGTCTATATCGGTATGCCGGTGAAGTCAGTCTTCAGACGTCTCGGCACCGACGGAGAGAGCGGCGTCATCTCCTACGGCACGAAATTTGTGCCGGCGTGAGGTACGCCCCCTCCTCCTTTCAAGAATACCCGATTGCCCGTCAGCAAAATACCCCCACCGCCCTGATACCGCCCGGGGCGGCAGAATCTCTCTTTTTGATGAGGTGCACCCTGTCCAGGGCAGACTCTCGCTTTTTCGCCTTCGTTCCTGATCTGTCCGGCCGGATACATTCCAGAAGATAATTATGCCCCCGGGCCGATCTTCCTTCGACCGTCAATGAAGGACCACGCACCCATCGACTTAAAGGCGATCGCATGGGACGCCATGCGGCGATACGGCTTCGAGCCCGGCTTCCCCGATGCCGTCGAGCAGGAGATCGGCGCAATCGAGGCCCCTGCAATCCCCGACGGCGTTCCTGACCTCTGTTCCCTCCTCTGGTCGTCCATCGACAACTTCGACTCCCAGGACCTCGACCAGATCGAATACTGCGAACGCACCCCCCGCGGCGGGATCCAGGTCAGGGTGGCGATCGCCGACGTGGACGTCTGCGTCCCGAAAGAGTCGGCGACCGACCGGCATGCCGCCCACAACGGCACCTCGGTCTACACCGGCGTCGAGACCTTCCCCATGCTTCCCGACCATCTCTCGAAAGGGCTCACCTCACTCCTGCCCGGCCCGGGCCGTCCGGCGATCGTCGTCGAATACACCGTGCTTCCGGACGGGAGCACCAGGCCGGGAAAGGTGTACCGGGCGGTCGTCTGCAACCGGGCGAAGCTTGTCTACGAGGAAGTCGGGGACTGGCTGGAAGGCGTTGGAGACCCGCCCGCGATCTTCCGCGACCTCCCCGGCCTGGAGGAGCAGGTCCTTCTCCAGCACGAGGCCGCCTGCCGCCTGAAGAGATACCGGGCAGAAGAGGGGGCGCTCGACCTCGAAACCATCGAGGCCGGACCGGTCATGGAGGGGGGAGCCGTGAAGGACCTCGTCGTCCAGCGGCAGAACGCGGCGCGGTGCCTGATCGAGGAGTTCATGATCGGGGCGAACGGCGCCACGGTGGCATACCTGGACGGGGCCGGCCTCCCGATGATCCAGAGGGTCGTCCTGACGCCGAGAAACTGGGACGGGATCGTGGCGACCGCCGCAGAATACGGCGAGCGCCTGCCGGCGAAACCCGACTCGAAAGCCCTCTCGAAATTTCTTGCCCGGAGAAAAGAGGCCGATCCGGACCGCTTCCCCGACCTCTCCCTGACGATCGTGAAACTGATCGGGCCGGGGATCTATCTTCCCCTCGAGCCCGGCGAGCCGCCGTACGGCCATTTCGGCCTCGCGATCACCGACTACACCCATGGCACCGCCCCGAACCGGCGCTACGTCGACCTCATCATACAGCGGCTCTTAAAATCGTCCCTCTCCGGAGAGGACAGCCCATATAGCCGCGAAGACCTTGAGGACCTCGCCGCATGGCTGAACGATCGGGAAAAGGCGTCGCAGAAGGTGGAGCGCTTCATGCGAAAGGCGGCGGCCGCGGTGCTGCTCCAGGACCGGATCGGCGAGACCTTCGAGGCACTGGTCACCGGCGCCTCAGAGAAAGGGACGTATGTCAGGCTCACCGCTCCCCCGGTCGAAGGGAGGGTCATGGAAGGGGAGGGCGGCCTCTTCGTCGGGCAGCGGGTCCGCGTCCGCCTGATTAAGACAGACCCGTACAACGGCTACATCGACTTCGCGTGCATCGGGCGGTGAAAACCCGTCAGCCCATCACGCACAGGACGCAGATCGCGATTTCCAGCACCGTGAACCCCGCGATCTCCCCCCAGACAAAACTGTCGGGGAGACCGTCGATCCGCAGCCAGATCATGATGATCCCCGCCGTCATCAGAAAGATAAGGGCGTTCAGGACGGCAAGAAGGGGCGCCGCCGCCGTGAAAAGGAGAGCGAGCGTTCCGGCAAGCCCGAGCAGCAGCCCGGTGGAGATGCCCATGACGGCGAGACCTTTCTTCGGGGAGGCGTCTATCATCCTGTGCCATCTTTGGCCCTTCCGGAGATTAAGGTTGTGAAAGGTGTTTCGAACCTCTCCCGGCAGGATGCAGACCTGCGGGCCCCATACCTCCGAATGCTCGTCGCATTGCCCCGGGGCACGGTGGCCCCGCGGCATATCGACATAATGCCAGAAGAACGTCGCCGGACAAAATAAACAGACATATATAATACGTCGATTTTACCCTCTGCCGGGAAGCGTGTGAACGGCGCAGAGTATTGCAGCATCCGGGACAATCATCGCGATTACGGAGATTCAAACCATATTTTCCGGGATGAGGGGCCGTACCCTCGAAAAATTTATTTTTTTCAGAAGGCGGCGAACCGGCCGGATCATGAGGGGGATGACTGCCTGATACGGGACGAAATAGCAGTAGATCCTAAAATACACACCCTGATAGAATTTTTTGAGTCGAGAGCGCTCGGAGAGCGGCGCGCCTTCGACGAGGTGCGGCCAAGGATCGCCGGCGTCAAAAAATGGATCCTGGAGATCCTGAGCGATCCCGGCTACCACAGGGAGTCCCGCATAGAGGACCTGATCGACGCCTTCCGCTCCCACCTCTCCACCACATCCAGAGCGAAGGACAGAAACATCGTCGGGGTTCTCCTCCTGAACAACACCATATTGCTGGTCCACTGCAAAAAAGCCCCATCCCTCGTCGAAACGCCCGAAGGGATCATCACCGCGCAGCAGATCCTCTCCTCGGAGAATGTGCTGAGGGCAGTGATCATCAAAAATATAGACGCAAAACTCTTTTTTTCTGCCTACGAAAAATCGGCCAGATGGAGCATGGGCCACGCCCGGTTCTGGGGGATCGACCCGCACCAGGTGACCTGGGATCAGATCGGCGAGATCAGCCTGACCGTCGAGATCGAAGGGTTCGCCGTCCCGGTGCAGGTGCCGCTGGAACCCCGGGATCTCGACGAACTTATCCGGACAGGGCGGATCGCGGCCGGCGGCGAGATCGTCATGGGAGAGACGCGGGGCACGATCACAAAAGGAAGGATATTCAGAACAGAAATGGGCTTCCGGGAATTTTATGACGATTACATCGCCCGGAAGGAGGATCTGCAGGAGCACCGGAGAACATTCGGGGAACTGATACAGACGCACTATGCCCCCAAGCTGTCTGAACGGTTCGACCTGATACCGAGGACATACAAATATGAGGACGACCGCGAGGCTCTTTTTGAAAATACCCCTGAAGGAAAGAGAGCGATCATACACAAAAACCATCCCGGATGCAGAATCTGCTATGTCACCGAGAGGCTACCCAGGATCAGGCCCTCGCCCGGCATGACTGACGAGATATATCAGAGCATATTCGAGAGCAAACCGCTTGCACTCTGGCATGCCGGCGAAGAGACCGCCGGGGATCCGATCGTCATCGGATCGCTGAGCGTCAAAAACCACCTGACGATGCCGGACGGGGCCGGGGCCTACGGTGCCACCCTGCTCGACCTCTGCAGGGCTTCCCGGAACCGGAACACCCGGTCCATCCTGCAGATGCTCCTCTGCGAGTACTGGCGATACCACCTCGAGTGCGGGCATTTCGGATCGGTCTTCGGCCACCTGATCGATCAGATCAAGCACCGGGGAATCGAGGGGCGGTTTGAGCAGGAAGATGCACTGGAGTTCAGGTCGAAGGGGTTTATGATCCAGAAACCGTCAACCTATGCGATCGAAGAGATCGTTCCTGCAATCACGCGGCAGATCAGAGGGGGCGTTCTTCGAAGATACGGCATTATCTACGGCGTGGAGAACGACGGCTGCATTGCACCGTTGCGGGCGGTGAACGGCGATCAGATCACCCTGATAGAGGAGATCGTCAACGATCGGATCCGGAGAGAGCGCCTGCATGCCGCCGTGCACCGGGTGCCGGTACAGGGCGGAGCGCTGGTGGCGGTCCTTGTCTTCCCTGATCTAAAAAAGGTGAATTAAACCCATGTCTGCACCGGTCAGGGGCTGGACGGGAACGTGCGGTGCAAACCCTCATACCCATCACCGGAGAGATCCAGCATATGGATAACAGGCTGAAAAAATCAGTCAGGCTCCTGGCATATGGCGGCCTGACCTGGCTGATCCCATTCTTCGCGGCGGTCCCCTTCTATAACCCGGAGGGCGTCCTCCTCGTCGACGTGTTCCTCTTCAAAAGCGTCATGATCGTCATCGGCGGCATCATTGGGGCAGCGCTCCTGGTCCTCTGGTTTGCAGGGGTGCAGTCGGGCCACCTCAGGGAGGGCGTGGTCACCGGCGGGGTCTGGCTCGCCATGAACTGGGCGCTCGACCTCCTGTTCCTCATCCCGATCTCAGGGATGGATCTACCGACGTATTTCGGACAGATCGGCCTTCGCTACCTGCTGATCCCGACGATGGCGATCGCAATCGGCTACAGCACCGGGCGGGCCGCGGCCGAAAAATAGAGGGGAGGGGACCGGCGGGTTCAGACCGTCGCCGGCGCTTCGACGCCGTAGATGCCCGAGCCGAGCCACCAGGTCTCGTCCACCCGCTCGACATAGCCGAGCTTCGGCTGCACGGTCATGTTCTGCGCCGGGTCGATGTAATAGAAGTACACGAAACCGCTGCCGTTTTCGGCAACGTCCCGCAGATCCTTGATGTAGAGGTTGCCCGAAACGTCGGTCTCGTTCAGGCGGTTCACGCCGATCTTCTCCGGGTTGAACGGGTGGGCGAGGGTCGTCCCGTTGAAGTCATAGGCGTAGATGTAGAGGTCTCCCCGTGTGAACGAGCCGTTCGGATCGGAGAAGACCTCGAGGGCGGCCTCTTTCCCCTGCTCGTTTGCAAACGCCACCGCATCCCGGACAAAGGCCACCATCTCGTCCACGCTGTGCGACGGTGTCACCGTCGGCTTTACGGTCGGCGTCTCAGGGACGGTCGTCTCCGAGGGCGTCATGGTGTCGCTCGGCTGGACACCCGTACACCCCGATGCAGCAAGGGTCACCGAGATCAGGAAGGAGAGTAAAATCGCCAGAGTCGAATGTTTCATAACAGAATTTTCAGGCGCCAAAATTATAAATACGTTATTAAAATCGCCATTACTCTTGAACCGCCTGTGTTTATCGGCCTTTACGAACAGGTGCCCTGGGGGGTGCGACCGCACCTGCACAGGGTTTTATACCCATGCCACGACAGGGAAGAGCATGGTCGACAGAGACTATCAGATCGGCATGATGAAGACGGCCGAATCGATCCTCGATGCCGCCGAAGGGAGAGCGCTGGAGAGCATCGAGCGGGACCTGGCCGGCCTCGGCTTCGCGGAGATCGGGGCCGATCCGGCCGCCGTGGCGATGGAGCAGAGGGAGCAGGAACTCTACCTGGAGATCGAGCTCGATCCCGATGGGAGGGTGCACGGTTACGTGCTTATCCCGTTCGAGGAAAAGGCACAGAAGCAGGAGCCGTTCAGGTGGTAAACCGGCGGCGGCCCTGAACCGTCCCCAAAGCCTTGAAACGTTTACACCGACGACACTCTTCACAGGATGCCCCAACCAGACGCCGGGCAGATTGCCGGGGCCGCCAGCCGCCTATCCCAATGCCGGACCAGAGGAGAACTCGGGAGAGCGATTGCAGAAGAGGCAGGGCGTTTCTCCCTGTACGACCTCCAGCGGATCGGCGGGGGGATCAGGCGCGAGGTCGAGGCCCTCCCCGAACCCTACCGGAGCCGGGTGAGGCCGTACTTCGAGGAGCAGATCTTCGGAGCATACCATAGACTGATGTGCAGCCACCGATCAGGGGCCTTCGCCCGGATGGACGATCCCATACCCGACCCCGAACATTTCTCCGCTTTCGTTGCCCTGATCCCGCGCGGGTGCCTCGACAGGAAGGGCTCGCAGACCGACATCGGTTTTTCAAAACCTCTTCACACCCTCTTTTACTATCTCGTCACCGGCTATACGATCTTCGTCGAGGGCGGCCCCGGTCACCCGGTCGGCACCCCATTTCCCGGCGGCTTTGCAGTCGAAAGACGTGGGAACGAATATTACTGCCCGATCCGGGACAAAGAAGAGGACGTGCCCTTCTCCATCTGCAACGTCTGTCCGGCACGGCAGATGGAGGGAGTGTGAGCGCCGGGACCACACGTTAAATTGCCCGGGACACCACCTATAAGGAGGACAGCCATGATCTCAGTGTTGCTCGTCGACGACGATCCCATGATTCTCGATGTCACCAGCCTTTATTTGCAGAGGGGAGGTGAATTTTCGGTGAAGACATGCGAGGACGCATCAGACGCCCTCGGCGTACTTGAGGGCAGGTCCTTCGACGCTATCATCTCAGATTACGAGATGCCGGAGATGGACGGGATCGCGTTCTTAAAGGTCGTCAGGGCACGCGGCGAGACCGCCCCGTTCATCATCTTCACCGGCCGCGGGCGGGAGGACGTGGTCATCGAGGCCCTCAACAACGGGGCGAACTTCTACCTCCAGAAGGGCGGCGACCCGAAGAGCCAGTTCGCCGAACTGAAGAACATGATCAGGCAGGCGGTCCAGAACACCCGCGCAGAGGCGGCGCTGAGGATGAGCGAGGCGCGCTACCGGGCCGTCGTCGAGAGCCAGACCGAACTGATCAGCCGGTTCCGCCCCGACGGGACACAGGTTTTTGCGAACGAGGCGTTCTGCCGGTATTACGGTATGACCCCCGAAAAAATCGTTGGAAAACCATTTTTTTCAAGGGTGCCGGAAGAAGAGATACCCATTATTCAGGAACATTTCAAGAGCCTCACGCCGCAAAACCCCGTCGGCAGCATCGAGCACCGGGTGGTGCTGGAAAACGGCGAGGTCAGGTGGCAGCAATGGGTCGACCGGGCAATTTTTAACGAAGGTTCCGCTCCGATTGAGTACCAGTCTGTCGGCAGGGATACCACCGACAGGAAGCGGGCCGAAGAAGCCCTGCGGGACTCCGAGAAGAAGTTCAAGGTGCTCTCAGAGCAGTCTCCGGCCGGGATCTATATCCTGCTCGACGGCCGGTTCACCTACGTCAACCCCAGGTTCGCCGCAATCTTCGGCTATACCGTCGAGGAACTCGCGGCAGGCATGCCCCTTCTCAGGATCGTCCACCCCGACGACCAGGACACGGTCAGAGAGAGACTCCGCGAGCAGGAGAGGGACAGCAACGAGGTCTACGAGTTTACGGGGGTGCGCAAAGACGGAGCGACCATTACCGTCGAGGTCCGCGGCTCGGCCACCACGATCGGCGGGGTCAGGGTGCTCGTCGGCACCGTCCTGGACATCTCGGAGAGAAAAGGGATGGAGATCGCCCTCACCGAGAAGGTGAACTATGTCCAGGCGCTGATGGACGCAATCCCGGCGCCCGTGTTCTACCGGGACACCCGCGGCGTCTACCGCGACTGCAACCGCGCCTTCGAGGACCTCACGGGAAGGTCCAGGGACGAGATCGTCGGCAGGGAGATCCACGATTTTTTCCCCGCGGAGTACGCCGACGTTTACCGGGACAAGGACAGGCTCATCGTCGAACGCCCCCATGTCCAGCGCTATGAATTCGCCATCACGGAAAGGGACGGGAAGCGGCGGGACGTCCTCTTCTCAAAGACCGCACTCTTCGACTCAGGCGGGGCGGTCGCAGGGATCGTCGGCGTCATCGTCGATATCGGCGAGAGAAAACGGATGGAACAGGCCCTCAGGGAGAGCGAGATGAAATACCGGACGATCGCCGATTTCACCTACGACTGGGAGGCGTGGCTCGGGCCTGGCGGGAGGTATTTCTACGTATCGCCGTCCTGCGAACGGATCACCGGATACTCTGCCGGGGAATTCATGGACGATCCCACCCTGCAAGTGCGGATCGCCCACCCCGAAGACCGGGAGGCGGTCGAGCGGCACTACAGCGACGGCCTCCACGACAACGAAGGTGTCGGCCACATCGAGTACAGGATCGTCACGAAACAGGGCGAGGTCAGGTGGATCAGCCACTACTGCCAGCCGGTCTTCAGGGAGGACGGCACCTATATGGGCAGGAGAGAGAACAAGCGGGACGTCACCGAGAGAAAACACGCCGAGGAGACGCTGAAGCGGGCAAACGAGAAGCTCAACCTGCTCTCGAACATCACCCGCCACGACGTCCTGAACCGGCTCACGGCCCTGCTCGGGTATCTCGAATTCGTCAGGGACTTTGGCCTTGAGCCGGAGGCGGTCGCCCTTGTCGAGAAGGCGGAAGAGTCGGCAAACGTGATCCGCCACCAGATCTCCTTCACCAGGGACTACCAGGACATCGGCGTCCACAACCCTGCCTGGCAGGACGTCCGCCGCCTGGTCAGGGACGCCTCGATGACGCTGTATCGCTCAGAGATCGCCGTTGAAAACGGGATCGGCGGCGTGCTTGTCTATGCCGACCCCCTCCTTGAAAAGGTCTTCACCAACCTCATCGACAACGCCGTCAGGCACGGCGGCACCGTGAACAGGATCGGGTTCTCCGTGAGAGAAGAGGGCGACAGCCTGATCATCGTCTGCGAGGACGACGGGGCCGGGGTCGAAGAGGAGGAGAAGAGAAAAATATTCAGGCGGGGTGTCGGGAAGAACACCGGCTACGGGCTCTTCCTCGCACGGGAGATCCTTGCGATCACCGGGCTTTCGATCAGGGAGGTCGGGACGCCGGGCCAGGGGGCGCGCTTTGAGATCGTGGCCCCTTGCGGGACCTACAGGCTGGAAAAAGCGCCCGGGGGCAGCAGAGAGAAAGGGGGCGGAGCCGCCTCATCCACAATGTGACCGGAAAGAAAGGAGACGGGGTCCAGAAGATGACGATCCGCATCCTGCTGATAAGGGGCAGCCGGGCCAGAAAAAAAATCAGTCCGAAATTTCCATCTCGATCCCGCCGAACCAGCCGGCCGCCACATTGTAGAGCAGCGCCACCAGGGCACCGGCGACGAAGCCGACGATCGCATAGACGATCGTGACGAAGATGATCACGACGAGGCCGCCCGCCCCGTTCATCGCCGCGCTGCCGATGGCGGCACTGTTTATACCTCTGGCGACCCCGGTAACGCCGGTGAAGACGATCCAGAGGACGCTCAGGATGAGCCCTATCACGAGGCTGATCGCCGCATTGATCCTGGCGACCGATAAAATACCAAAGCGCTTTATTACTGCCACACTTTTAGATTTCAACGCCTATAAGAATGAACCTGTCGATTTCTCCGATCCGGATGTTAGAAATACACCACAACAGTAAAATACCCGATGTTAGTAATATCTAACATAACGTGAGATATATCTCACAATACGTGATACACATGAAGAGGCGTTATATCCTCCAGATCGGCGCCGGCTTCCTCCTGGCGGCGGCCGGCATCCTCCTCCCTATCACCGGCACCCTCACCGACACCGCCGCGTCCTCGGCCCTCATCTCCGTCGGGACGGTGATGGTCACCTTCGGCGTCCTCAACCACCGCCGCTTCGGCGACGAGATCGAAACCGACGAGCGGACGCGGAAGATCGGCGGGGAGGCGGCATCGTGGTCGTGGTTCGCCACCCTGATCCTCCTCTGCATCATCTTCTGGGCGAACAAACTCGGGGGGTTCACCCCCGACATAGAGGGTGTGATCCTCGGCACCATCCTCTTCATGGCGCTCACCGGAGCGGCGTTCTCGTGGTACTTCGCCAGGCGGGAGGCAAGGGAATGAGACGGCGCATCAGACTCTGGGTGATCTTCGGCTTTGTCTTCCTGGCCATCGGACTCATCCAGCACCTCACCGGGATCGGTTCTGATGCCACCACCGGGATGTTCGTCACCTCGGGCGTCGTCGTCCTGGTCTTCGCCGGGGCGCGGGCGATGCGGGAGGACGAGGGCCCGGAGCAGGACGAGCGGACGCGGAGGATCGGGGCCTACGGGATTACCTACTCCTGGTTCATCACCCTCGTCTATCTCTTCGTCCTCTTCTGGGCGGAGAATATGGGGCTCCTCGCCCTCGCCTCGACCGATGTGATACTCTCCTCGATCCTGCTGATGGCGATCTCGGCGAAGGTCTCCCAGTGGTGGTTCTTCAGGCAGGGGGATGTGGAATGAAACAAAAAAAGAGAGAGAACTACTGGTTCGGCCTTGTCGCCGGACTTCTCCTCATCACTGCTGGGATACCGGCACGGACCATCTTAACGGACCGACCGCAGATCGCTCTCCTCGTCATCGTGGCGGGTGCGGCCCTGATTGTCATGAGTATGACCGGCATCTATCTCCGGTCACAGAAAGAAGAGGCAGAAGACCCGGACGAGCGCGACAAAAAGATCCAGAGAGCTGCATTTTCCGACTCATGGATCGTCACGTTCTGGCTTGCGATGGTCCTCCTCTGTATCAACTTCACCGGGATCATCGAGTTGCAGGCCACAGAAGTGCTCATGGCCATTTTCTATAGCATGGGTATCAGTGCGGCATTTTTCAGGTGGAAATACAGGGAGAAGGGGGACGTGGAATGAAAAAATCCGATCTCCTCCTCCTTTCAGGCGCCCTCCTGCTGGCTGCCGGGTTCCTGATCGCCGCCACATGGCCGATCACGGAAAAATCGCTCCCGTCCATGCTGCTGATCTCCGGCACTGGCGCGCTGTTCATGGCACTGGGACTCTACCAAGGGAGAAACGAGGGCAAAGGGCCAGAACAGGACGAGCGAACGATGCGGATCGTTGACCGGGGGTTCAGGCACTCCTGGTACTGCACGTTTGCCGGAATGATCGCCCTCATAGCCATCGGCCCGTTCGTCCACCTCGGCGCACACGCCGACCTCTTCATCGCCCTGTGCTGGATGACGGCGACCGCCGTCGTATTCCAGGGATATTATTCCCTGCGGGGGGACGTCTGATGATCTCAACCAGAAAAAGCATCGTTGTCAGCCTCGCCGGGCTTCTCCTCGCCTGGATCGGCCTCACCCTGGCGTGGACCGGAGCGGTCGGCAGAACCGACCCGGCATCCCTGGCACCGGTCATCGCAGGGACCGTGCTGATCTTCCTCCCGGCAATCCTCAGGATGTGGGCGGAAGACCGGGAGCGCCTGAGCGGGCGCACCGCCCTGATCGTCCGGGGCGTCGGAATCGCCGCCGGGGCCCTCGTCGGCGGGTATATCCTGTACCTCTGGGCGGTTGGGGCAGGAGACGCAAAACTCCATCTCCTCCTTTCTCCCGGTCTTGCGGCGGTTGCGGGGATAGCCACCCTGTTCATCCTGGAAAAAGCGGCAATAACCCTCCTCAATATCGGAAAGGAGAAACCATGGATATAATTACGGTAGAAAATCTTCAAAAAGCATTCAAAGGAAGAGCAGTGCTCAAAGACATCACCTTCTCGGTGAAAAAAGGCGAGGTCTTCGGTTTCCTCGGGCCGAACGGCGCCGGAAAGACCACGACGATGCGCTGCATGCTCGGCCTCCTGCGACCGGACGCCGGGGAGGCGCTCGTCTTCGGTGAGAACATGGCCGTATCCGACCGTCTCCGCGGGCGGATCGGGGTGCTCCTGGAAAAGGATGGGCTTTCCGACCGCCTCACGGCTTGCGAGAACCTTGACTACTACGCCCGTCTCTACGGGGTCTCTGGCAGGGATGAAAGGGTGCGGGAGATCCTGGAGTTTGTCGGACTTACAGAGAGAAAGGACAGCCTCGTCGGCACCTTCTCGACCGGCATGCGCAGAAAACTCGGGATCGGGCGGGCGATCCTCCACAATCCCGAGGCGCTCTTCCTTGACGAACCATCGGCCGGCCTCGACCCCGAGGCGCAGAGAATGGTGCGCGACCTGATCGCCGACCTCTCCCGCGAGGAGGAGATGACCGTCGTCGTCAACTCCCACAACCTCGACGAGGTCCAGCGCGTCTGCTCGACCGTCGCCATCCTGCACGACGGTCGGATCCGGGCCTTCGACACGGTCGAGCGGTTGCGGAGCGGCGGCGGGGCAGAAGTCAGGATCGTCCTCTCGGACAGGTCCTCGGCCGAGCGGGCGCTCGCCGTCCTTTCAGCGGCCACGGGGGTCGCCGCGGTCTCCCGGGAGGGGGAGGAGGTTTCTGCACGCCTCGACGGCGCCGACGTCCCCACCCTGGTGCGGGCGATGGCGGAGGCCGGCTGCGCCATCGAAGAGGTCAGAAAAGACCACCGCTCCCTGGAGGAGATCTATCTCTCGGTCGTCAGGCAGGCGGAGGGATCGGCATGAACACTATCCTCACCGTGGCGCGCAAAGAGGCCGGGCTGATCATCCGCTCCCGCCAGCTCATGGTATCGGCGCTCTTCGTCACGGTCATTTTTTCCGGGACGGCGACCATCGGGTCAGGGGCGGAAGGCGGAGCCTCCATCGGTGCACTGATCTTCATGGTGATCACCGTGACCGGGATCTTCATGAGCTACATCTTCTCGGGACAGGTCTTCCTGCGGGAGAAGACCGAGGGGACGATCGAGACCCTCCTCTGCACCCCCCTCTCGCTCAGGGAGATCTGGGCCGGAAAGGTCGTCGGCATCACCCTCCCGGCGTATCTTCTCGCACTCGCCGGGACCGGCATCATCGCCGGCATCGCTTCGGTCGTCGACCGGGGGATCGTCCTCCCCCCGGCGCCGGTCGTGCTCCACGTCCTCGTCGTGGTCCCGGCCTTCATCGCCGTCGCCGCCGGGCTGCTCGGTTTTGTCCAGCTCCTCCTTGGCATGCGCGAGAACCAGATCATCAACATGGCGATCATCTTCGGCGTGATCTTCTCGTTCTCGCTCTCGGCCGGTCTGGCCGGAGAGGGGGTCGTCGTCGGCTGGGGAACCGAAGGGGCGCTGGTCGCCGTCGCCGCCGCCCTGCTCGCCCTCGTCGGATGGGCGACGCGGTTTTTAAACCGCGAGCGGATCGTGACCACCATCCCATAACGGTGCCGTATGCAGACGAAGATCAGGGAATACCGCGCAAAAATCGGGATTACGCAGGAGGAACTCGCCGCACGCGTCGGGGTGCGCCGGGAGACCGTCGTCTTCCTGGAGAAGGGGAAGTACAACCCCTCCCTCAAACTCGCCTGGCGGGTCGCACAGGAACTCGGGGCCTCGATCGAAGAGATCTTCATCTTCGGCGAGGAGGACCTGGAGGGCTGAGCCCCCCTGCCCCGAGGGCGTATGCCGCCGCTCCAAAGAGCGGCGCCCGCCCGCCAAGGGGGCTGACGCAGATTGCAGGGAGGGGAAGGTAGCGGTCGATATGCGGGAGCATGTGCCGCAGGATCAGGCCGCCGTGGGCCTGTGCGATCGGGCCGTCGATAACGATCATTTCGGGATCGTAGGCGACAATAAGGTCTGAAACCGCCCGGCCGTTCACCTCGCCCAGGGCATCCATGAAGGCGAGGGCGACCCTGTCGCCCGCCACCGCCGCCTCCAGAATCCCGCGGCTCGTGGAGGCGTCGAAGGCGGGTCGCTCACCCCGCCGGGCAGACCACGCCGCAAAGAACCGCGGCATCCCGGTTCCTGAGGCATAGCCCTCCCAGTGGCCGGTACGCCCGCAGCCGCACGGGAGAGAGTATGCAAAATCCACATGGAGGTGGCCGACCTCACCGGCGTTCCCGCCCCTCCCGAGGAGCAGGCGGCCGTCGACGACCGCACCCCCGCCGATCCCGGTGGAAAAGGTGATATAGACCAGATTATCCACACCCGTCCCGGCCCCGCGCCAGCGCTCCCCAAGGGCGCCGGCCCGGCAATCGTTGATCAGCCTGACAGGGAGGCCGAAACGGTCGGTGAGCGGGCTGACGAGCGGGACTTCATCAAAGGCCATGTTCGGGGAGCGGACGACCGAGCCCACCGCAGCATCGATGGGGCCGGCCGAGGCGATCCCGACCGCCCGGGCAGCGCTGCCTTCGAGCACCCGGGCAACGGCCGAGGCGACGGCTTCGGTCACGGCCATGCCTGAGCGGCCCTGCCGCGGCGTATCGGCGACGACGCTATCCCCGGCCTGGCCCTCCCGCGTGACCAGGGCAGCCCTCAGGTGGGTCGCCCCGAGATCGACGGCGACAACGGCATCCTCTGCAACCATATCCCCACGCCCGATAAAGAGAGGGTTATTCCCCCTCCTCCCTCTTTCGGATGACCATCTCGCACTGAGCATCGCCCATGCACCGCGCCCGCACGAACCTGAGGGTGAACGCTCCGTTCAGGTGCTCGACCGCCGAGATGGCAAAAGGCATGCACCAGGAAGCGCCCGCAAAGAGATCGCACCCGGCCTCCCGCAGCGTCCCGGTAAACGGGCATCCTTTCATCACCACCGTCGCCGCTTCTCCTGACGCCGGAAGAACGGTGATCCTGAACGCCGGGCCAAAGAGCACCACGGCGCCGACCCTCAGCGCCCCGGCGATCTCCTCCGCGTTATCGGTCGAAATGCCGAAGGTATCGACGATCTCCTTCACCTCGCGGCCGATCGCGTACCAGATCATTTGCTCCCGCTCTTCGACCGCCCCGGTTCCTTCACCGCGCAGGGCGCAGGAGTAGAGCGCCGGAATGAGGGCGGCCGCACGTGCCGCAAACCGCCACCGGGCCATCGGGGGGATCTCCTCGATCAGGTCCTTTGCCATCACCACCACTCTCGCCCACAGACACTAAAAAAGATGGGATCGAACCACGGGCATTCAGGCTTTCGGCTCGATCCTCATCCTGCACTCGGCATCGCCGACGCAGATCCCGCTCCGGTGCGCAATCCCGTAGGATGGGTTCAGGCTCTCAACCGCAGACTCACCATACGCCCTGCAGTCGGCACAGCAGGCGCGCGGGTCCATCCCCATCTCAGATGCACGGGAGCACATGGGACAGGAGGTCACGACAATATCGGCGCAGTCCCGGTCTTTCGCCACCTTCACCTCGCCCTGCAGTTCAGGGCCGAGCAGGAGGGTCGAGATGGTGCTGTACGCCTCCGCCACGTCCGGCGCATTCTTCAACGGCATGGCGAAACCGCGGGCGAGCGCACCCTGCCCCTTTCCGGCCTCTCGCCAGATCGCCTGAACTGACTCTTCAAAGCCTTCGCCGTACCGCTCCATGACCGCACGATGATAGGCGAACGGCATCGCCGTCGCCGCCCGCGTCGCAATGTTCCACCTCAGCTCGGCAGGTATCTGCTCTATTTTAGTCATCTGTTCCACCTCTCCGGCACCCCGGAACAGAGGCCGCGGTGCCGGAGGAATATATCAGACCAAATATATAAAACACGGTGAGGCGCAAGACCAAAAACCTCATCCGCACCAGAAGATCTGGTATGGCAGAGGCCGGGCAGATCAGGGGCGTCCTTCTCGATATCGACGGGGTGCTGTATGCAGGCGGCAGGGCGATCGACGGGGGGAGAGAGACGGTGGCATGGCTGGAGGAGGAGGACATCCCCTTCAGGTGCGTATCCAACACCACCAGCCGTTCCCGCCACTCCATCGCCGCACGCCTCAGGGCGCTGGACTATGATATCGACGACTCCCTGATCTTCAACCCGCCTCTTGGGGCGATCAGGCACCTGCAGGGAAAAAAGACCTTCCTCCTCACCCGCGGCGATGTCAGGGACGACTTCATCGCCGCCGGGATCACTCTCGTCGAGGAGGGGGCCGAAGCGGTCGTGGTGGGGGACGCAGGCGACGGCTTCACCTACGAGGCGATGAACCGGGCCTTCAGGATGGCCCTCGAAGGGGCCGGGATCGTCGCCCTCGAGAAGGACCGCTACTGGATGGGTGCGGACGGGCTGATGCTCTCCGCAGGGCCTTTTGTGGCAGCACTCGAATACGCCTCTGAGCGCGAAGCCGTGGTCGTCGGCAAACCGTCGCCTGAATTTTTCAGGCTTGCCCTCGAGGACATGGGCATACAACCATCCACCGCCCTCATGGTCGGCGACGATCTCAGGACCGATGTGGGCGGCGCACAGGCCGCAGGCATGAGGACTGCACTGGTCAGGACCGGAAAATTCAGGCAGGAGGTATTCGAGGCGTCCCTGATCAGGCCCGACCTCCTCCTCCCCTCGATCGCCAGCCTTCCTGAAGCGATCAGAGAAACATTTATATAATGGCACCCATGAGTCTCGCCTGAGAAACAGGAGACGGGGGAGACAGTACGTGATGAACAGGCCGATATGGACGACAATTATAGTGATAACGCTGCTTTGCACCGGCGTTCTGGTTGCTTCCGGGATCGTAACGATGCTGCGCCCCATCGTCATTTACCCCTCCATCACACCGGCATCGGACGTCCTGGGAACAGATCAGGCTGAATTCATCTTTCCCTTTGAAGACGCCCGTTACCGGCTCAGGATGCCGGTGGACGCCGCCGTCTACACAGGGGCGCGCGACGGATCGAAGAGCGCCATACTCTACCGTGAGATCCCTGACGACGAGTGGATCCCGGCATATTATCTCGCGTTCATCGACGACCCGCACCAGGAGGCGCTCTATACAGGTCTTATCAGTGCTTTTTCCGGGATCAAGGACGAAAACGGTCTTGACTCCGACCGGTACCTGGAGATGATCACGGCATTTGTCCAGTCCATCCCGTACGAGGACCACCCCGGCGGCGCTCCGCCGAAGTTCCCGGTGGAGACCGTGGCCGAACGGACTGGCGACTGCGACGACAAGAGTCTCCTACTCGCCGCCCTCCTCTCCAGGGCCGGCTACGATGTCGCCCTCCTCAACTTCATCGAGAACTCCCATATGGGCGTCGGCATTGCGGCTGACACCGGCACCTACGGCTCGACCGGCTACGCCTTCATCGAGACGACCGATTACAACTTCGTCGGGGTCGTCCCGGATAACCTGGCAAACGGCGTGCGCCTCACCGGAGACCCCCAGGTGATCAGGGTGGGCAACGGGACCGGATGCTACACGGCCAGAGCTGAGACGACACATATCATGGAACAGTCAGGGGCGGCACGCGCCGTCATCGACACCTTCGCCCTGAACCTTAGCGAGCGTCAGGCCGACCTGAAAAAGACCGGGGCCAGCATCGCCAGCGAGAAAGAGACCATTGAAAAACTGCTCATGGCAGGAGATATCGCAGGTTTCACCGCACGGATACAGGGCTACAACAACAGAGTGGAAACCTACAACCTGGCCGTTGCGGAGTATGCGGCAGACTCCCGGAGATACGACCGGGCCGTCGAGACCTACAACTATATCGCCGGCCACCGCTACGACCGAAAAGGCACCTTCGCGTGGCTCCTCTCCAGTTCTTCGGCGGTGTGAACCAGGTCGGCCCCCTCGCGAACAGGCAGGATCTGCCGGCTCACCTCTCGTTCACGCGAGAGAAGCGAAGTCCTGAACCCTCGCCGTATCTTCTCCGGTTTCGCGTGCGTTCGTATCCATAAACCGGGTGCAGACCCGGCGGGGCAGGACCGGGGCCTCTCTCCCCCTGCACGCCGCCGTCTCCCGTGCATGGAGTGTGATCTTCGACATCTGGCTTCTGCGCAGAACAACCGGGTAGGCACGGGCACGCTCGGCGAGTGCCGAGAAGGTCGTATCGTCCATGATCATACCGGGGGGTGAAGGGTATATTATCCCGGGCCGGGCGCGGGGTGAAAGTGTATCTTCTGCCGATAACTGTTTATCTGCATTATCAGAAATACTCTGGAGAGGTATCCATGCTCAAAATCGAGAAGCTGAAGGTCAGGGTCGGGGACCGGGAAGTCCTCCACGAGATCGATCTTCAGATCAATGACGGGGAGACGCACGTCCTCATGGGGCCGAACGGCTCGGGGAAGAGCACCCTGTTGATGACCATCATGGGCTTTGGCAACTACGAGGTCATCAGCGGACGGATCGTCTACAACGGAAAGGATATCACCCGCATGCCCATCCATGAACGGGCGCAGCTGGGGATAGGAATGCTCTTCCAGCGCCCGCCCACCATATCAGGCCTCAAACTCGAAAAACTCCTCACAGCGGTGGCAGGAGGAAAGACAGGAGATATCCCGACCTACGCACGGTCCATGGACATGGAGCGTTTTCTCGAACGGGATATCAACAAGGGATTCTCGGGCGGCGAGATCAAGCGAAGCGAGGTGCTGCAGTTGATGATCCAGCGGCCCGACTTCATCATGCTCGACGAGCCCGAGAGCGGGGTGGACCTGGAGAACATCTCCCTGATGGGCACCTCGATCGCACACCTCCTCCAGAAAGACCAGCACATCATGAACCGGCAGAAGAGCGGGCTGATCATCACCCACACCGGCTATATCCTGGATTACCTCGACGCCGACTTCGGCCATGTCATGATCGACGGGGCGATACGCTGCCACGGCAACCCCCGCGAGATACTGAAAGTGATCAAAGAGAGAGGATACAGGGAGTGCCTTGCATGCCAGCAGATATGAATGAAATCGCCCGCCTTCCGGACTCTGAGAAGGAGCGGCTTACCCAGACCGGGCTGGAGATCGGGCTCGAGAACCGGTGCGGGAGTTTCTTCCAGATGGACCAGGAGATCCTCCAGACCACCTGCTCGGCCGAGGGCGTGGAAGTGCTCTCCCTCGCAGACGCACTGGAGAAGTACGACTGGATGGCCGAGCACTACTGGAACGCCGTCAAGAAGGACAAGGACAAGTACACCGAGTTCGTCGCAAAACAGGAGCGCCCGGCAGGCGTCGTGGTCATCGCCCACAAGGGCGCCCGCACCGTCTACCCGGTGCAGGCCTGCCTCTACCTTGCCGGCGGGCCGGTGCAGACGGTGCACAACATCATGATCGCCGAGGAGGGCGCCGAACTCCATGTGATCTCCGGGTGCGCCAGCGCCGCCGGGGCGAAGAGCGGCTCGCATCTCGGCGTGACCGAGTTTTACGTCGGCAAAAATGCACGGATCACCTCGACGATGATCCACAACTGGAACCCGCACATCTCAGTTTACCCGCGGAGCGCCGCCATCGTGGAGGAGAACGGCGTGTTCATCTCCAACTATGTCTGTATGCAGCCGGTATCCAGGATCCAGATGTACCCGCAGGCGACCCTCGGCAAAAACGCCGTCGGGCGCTTCTCGTCCATCGTGGTCGCACAGCCCGACTCTCACTTCGACCTGGGCTCCAGGGCAATCCTCCAGGGGAAGGGGAGCAGCGCCGAACTGATCACCCGCGCCATCACGAAGGGCGGGACGATCATCTCCAGGGGCCACATCCTGGGCGAGACCGAGGAGACAAAGGGGCATATCGAGTGCAAGGGGATGATCCTCAAGGACGGGACGATCCACGCCATCCCGGAGATCGAGGGCAGAGTGACCGGGACCGAACTCTCGCACGAGGCGGCAGTCGGCAAGATCGCCCGCGACGAGATCGAGTACCTGATGGCCCGCGGCCTCGACGAGGAGACGGCGACGGCGACGATCATCCGCGGCTTTTTAGACGTGAAGATCGAGGGGCTGCCGCCGATGCTGCAGCAGCAGATCGACGCGGCGATCGACGCCGCAGACGCTGGTTTCTAAGACAGATGGAGCAGGACTTCGCGCAGGCACGCCGTCTGATGGTCGAGCACCAGATCAGGGCAAGGGGCGTCTCGAACGAGAGGGTCCTTGCCGCCATGCGGGAGGTTCCCCGCCACCTTTTTGTCCCCGAAGACCTCAGATATGCCGCCTACGGGGACCACCCCCTCCCGATCGGGGAGGAGCAGACGATATCGCAGCCCTATATCGTGGCGGTGATGACCGAACTCCTCTCCCCGGAACCGGGCGACCGGATCCTTGAGATCGGGACCGGCAGTGGGTATCAGGCGGCCGTGCTCGGGCGAATCGTCCGCGAAGTCTGGAGCGTGGAGCGGATCGCGTCGGTGGCGGCGCAGGCGGAACGGAACCTGGAGGCGGTCGGGGCGGCAAACGTTCATGTGGTCGTCGGCGACGGGACGCTCGGCCTCCCCGAGCGCGCTCCCTACGACGGGATCATCGTCACCGCCGCCGCACCCTCGGTCCCTGAACCGCTCTTCGACCAGGTCGCCGACGGCGGCAGGCTCGTTGCCCCGGTCGGCTCCCGCCATCTGCAGGACCTCGTCTGCTATACCCGCAGGGGCGGGGACTTCGTGGTGCGTTCGTGGGGAGGGGTGGCCTTTGTCCCCCTCATCGGCACCTATGGGTGGGAGGTGTAAGACATGTATTACGACGTCACGCGAGAACTCTCCGAAGAGATCCTCATATTCCCCGGAGGAGACCCGAAACCGGAGATCAGCACCGAGGACCACGGCGCCTACCTCCTCAGCCTCCTCTCCCTCTCGACCCACACCGGCACCCACATCGACGCCCCTTCGCATTACCTGAAGGACAAGCGGACCGTCGACAAAATCGATCCCGGACGGCTCATCGGCCGGTGCCGCCTCCTCGACCTGGGAACGGCGACGGCGATCCAGGCGTCCGACCTCCAGGGAAGAATTGAAGGGGCCGAACGGCTCCTCCTCAAGACCTGGTTTTCCGGTAGAACAGCATTCGATCCGGCGTATCCGCACCTGACCACGGATGCCGCCGCTCTTCTCGTGCAGGAAGGGGTCAGGTGCATCGGCATCGATTCCCCGTCCATCGAGGCCTATGACGGCGACGGCACCGTGCACCGCACCCTTCTCGAAAGGGGGATTGCGGTGATCGAACTCCTCGACCTCCCGGCAATGCCCGAAGGAGAGTATTATATGGCGGCGCTCCCACTCCGCCTGAAAGGACTGGATGGGTCGCCGGCACGGGTGATCCTCTCTGACCGCCCATTCGTATGAGGTGAAGATGAATCTTATCGCATCAGCAGTGGCACGTCTCGAAGAAACGGTGAAGAATTCAGGCTGCGATGAGGGGAGTGTCTCCCTGACGAGAAACCCGAAACTGGCCGTCTGCCAGTACCCCCGCGGCGTCTGCGTGGAGGCCTGCTTCGGCGACCGGCGCGGCCATGTGGTCACCCCTGACCCAATACAGGCCTGCACGAAAGTCTCGTTCATGTTCGGTGCGCCCCTCAACAGCCCGGTGGAGCGGACGGCCGCCTGCGCCATCGTCAACGCCGTCACCGCCTTCTTCTGCATCAACCGGAGGGTGAACCCCTGCGAGGAATCCCGGCACGCCGCCTGCCTGAGCGGGCTGGCACAGGCGCTTGCAGGGGCGCGGGTCTACGCGGCAGGCGATACGCGGGGGCCTCTGACCGGGATCACCATCACCGAAGACCCCGCCGACGCCGACGTCCTCCTGGTCGTCGGGCCCGGCCTCATCTCGAACGAGGGCCTTGCCGCCGTCGAGGAAGCCCTCGGCAAAAAACGGGTGATCTGTCTGGGCCCATCCACCGCCGGCGTCGCCACCCTCCTCGGAATCGAGCACTGGTGCCCGTACGGGCACTGACCCCCTCTGCGCGCAAGATTCCCAAAACTGATATCCTGTGAAGGCACATTACCGCGCATGCTTTTCGGCTCTTCAGGGATCAGAAGAGAATATTCCGGCGGATTTGCAGACCTCGCCGTTCAGGTGGGGGCAGCAGCCGCGAAAGCCGGCGGCTCGGCGGTCGTCGGCATGGACGCCCGGACGACCGGGCCGCTGCTTGCCGACGCCGTCACCGCAGGCATCCTCTCGGCTGGTTCGGACGTATATACCTGCGGGATCGCACCCACGCCGACCGTCGCCTGCGCCGCGCGGGCCCATGCCTTCGGCGTGATGATCACCGCCTCGCACAACCCGGAGGAGTACAACGGGATCAAACTCCTCAACCCGGACGGTTCGTCCTTCACCTCTGCCCAGCAGCAGCGAATGGAAGAGGACGTCAGGGGCGATCACGGGGCGGGCTGGAGGGAGCAGGGGCACATCCATGCCATCGACGCCGTCTCGATCCATAAGAATGCGATCCTGAACGGCCTCGACCTCCCGGAAGGGCTCTCCGTCGTTGTCGACTGCGGAAACGGCGCCGGGAGCGCGATCACCCCGGCGCTTCTTGCCGACGCCGGTGTGCAGGCCCTCTGCCTCAATGCCAATCCCTCGGGCCGGTTCGTCCGCCCTTCAGAGCCCCTCGAGAAGAACCTCCCGTACATGCCCGCAATGGTGCGCAAACGCGGGGCCGCATGTGGGATCGTCCACGACGGCGACGCCGACCGGATGATGGCCTTCGACGGGAAGGGCCGGTACATCGGCGGCGATCACCTCCTCATGCTCTTTGCCGAGTACCTCGGAGCCAAACGCGTCGTCACCACCTCGGACGCCTCGATGGCGATCGAGGAGGGGGCCGAGGTGCACCGGACGCCGGTGGGCGACACCTTCGTCTCTGAAGAACTCTTAAAATGGGGCGAATTCGGCGGCGAACCGTCGGGCGCATGGATATTCCCGAAAAACTCCCTCTGTCCCGACGGGATCTACGCCGCCGCCCTCCTCTGCGAGATCGCCGGCGAGTGGGACATCGCCGAACGGGTGGCGGCGATGCCTGCCTATCCGATCCTCAGGGACTCGGTCAGGATCGAGAACGCCCGCGAAGTGATGGCCGCCATGGGCGCCGCCGTAGCGACCGACGGCATCAGGATCGAGGACGAGGAGGGCTGGTGCCTGATCAGGGCGAGCGGGACCGAGCCGAAGATCAGGTTCACCGCCGAGGGCAGGGACGCCGCTGCTGCAAAACGGATGATGGACGCGGGCAAAGAGCGCCTCAGGAGGGCCGCATGATGGAGTGCGTCATCCTTGCGGCGGGCGAGGGGACGCGGATGCGCCCGCTCACCGCCGAGCGCCCGAAAGTGATGCTCCCCCTCGCCAACCGCCCGATGCTCGAGCACCTGGTCAGGGCAGTCACCGAGGCCGGGATCACCGCGATCACCCTGGTCGTCGGCTACGGCGAGCGTGAAGTGCGGGAGTGGTTCGGCGACGGCAGCCGCCTCGGCGTCACGATCCGCTACGTCGTCCAGCGCCGCCAGCTCGGGACCGCCGACGCCCTCCGGGCGACAAAAGGGCTGGTCACCGGCCGGTTCCTGATGCTCAACGGCGACATGATCGTCGATGCGGCCGATCTCGCCGACCTCTGCACGAGAGAAGCCCCGTGCATGGGCGTCTACGAGAGCGACCACCCACAGGACTACGGTGTCGTGACGATCGAGGGGGACCTGATCACCGGGCTCGAGGAGAAATCACGCCAGCCAAAAAGCCGGATGATCAACGCCGGCGTCTACCTCTTCGACCCCGAGATCTACAAACGGCTGGAGGGCGTGCCCCTCTCAGGCCGGGGCGAATACGAACTCACCGACGCTCTGGCCGACTATATCGCCGAAGGACGCCTTTCCGCCTATCGCCTCTCCACCTGGATGGACGTCGGGGCGCCGTGGGACCTCCTGGACGCCAGCGCCACCCTGCTCTCACGGATGAAACCCGCCTGCGAGGGAACGGTCGAGGACGGCGTCGTCATCCACGGCAAACTGGTCCTGGGCAAAAACTCGGTGGTCAAGGCCGGCACCTACATCGAGGGCGACTGCATCGTCGGCGAGGGGTGCACGATCGGCCCCCACGCCTATATCAGGGGCTCGACGGCGATCGGCGACGGCTGCCATATCGGCCACGCCGTCGAGGTGAAAAACTCGATCGTCTTCGCCGGGACAAAGATCCCGCACTTCAACTATATCGGCGACTCGATCATCGGGAGCCAGTGCAACTTCGGTGCCGGCACTAAGGTCGCAAACCTCAGGCACGACCACGGGAACATCTCGATCAACGGCAGGTCCACCGGCCGGAGGAAGTTCGGGGCGATCATCGGCGACCACGTCCTCTTCGGGATCAACTGCTCGGTGAACGTCGGCAGCGTCATCGGGAGTTATTCCCTCATCGGGCCGCACAGCCTCGTCGAGGGAACCCTGAAAGACCGGACCGTGATCAGGTAGGTGAATGAAAACCATGCAGGCAGTTATTCTTGCAGCAGGTGAGGGCAGGCGTCTGCGCCCTCTCACCCATGCCATGCCCAAGGCGATGGTGCCGGTGGCGAACCGGCCGATCCTTGAGTACATCGTTCGGGCGCTCGAAAAGAACGGGATCAGGGAGATCATCGTCGTCGTCGGCTACAAAAAAGAGCAGGTGATCAGGCACCTCAACGGCCTGGAGATCCCGGTGAAGGTCGTCGTCCAGGAGCGGCAGCTCGGCACCGCCCACGCCCTCAAATGCGCGGCGCCCCTGATCACCGGCGACTTCCTCCTCCTCCCCGGCGACAACTACATCGACACGGCCTCGATCGCCCGGATCATGGGGGAGAGAAATGCCGTCCTGACCTGGGACCACCCCCACCCCTCGAACTTCGGGGTGCTCATGATCAGGGACGGCTCGGTCCAGCAGGTGATCGAGAAGCCCAGCGAGGCGCCCGGTTTCACCGTATCGACCGGGATCTTCTCGCTCGGACCGGCGTTTCTGGACTTCCTCGGCGACGAGACCGAGATCCCGAATGCGATCAATGCGATGATCGCCGCCGGCACGCCCTTGAAGGCGGTCCCGGCAGAGGACTGGCAGGACGCCATCTACCCCTGGGACCTCCTGAGGCTGAACGCAGCGCTCCTGCAGGGCGTGAGGCAGGAGCGGGCCGGGCGGATCGGCTCTTCGGTCGTGATCAAAGGGCAGGTCTCCATCGGTCGGGGGACGACGATCGGCCCGAACAGCACCATTCTCGGCCCGGTCGTTATCGGCGAAGACTGCGAGATCGGGCCGAACTGCGTCGTCCTGCCCGAGACGAGCATCGGCGATCGGGTCAGGATCGAGCCTTTCACCCTGATCGGCCACTCCCTGATCCTCGCCGACGCCTGCATCGGCTCCCATGCCCGGATCACCGACGCCGTCGTCGGCACCGGGACGCAGGTAGGCGACCATGCGACGACCTCGCCGCAACGGACCATCTTCTCGATCGAGGGGGAGCTGATCAGGGCGAAGTTCGGGGCGATCATCGGGGACAACGTGCGGTCCGCCCCGTTCTGCGTCTTCAAAAACTGCATCGTCGGGAACAATGTCTGCGTAGAAGATGGGAAAACGCTCTACGGCGAAGTTCCTGATGGGGCAAGAATTATATAAGGGATGAGTGTCAGGAGAGATACCATTACGTTGGGGGATGCATCATGTGCGGGATAGTTGGATATATCGGCTGGAAAGAGGCCGCACCCCTCGTCATCGAGGGATTGAAGCGTCTTGAATACCGGGGCTATGATTCGTTCGGCGTCGCAACCGAGAACGGGGATATCAATATCATTAAAAAGAGCGGAAAAATCTCAGAGAGCGGGGCCGACCTCAGCGCTCTCGTCGGCACCATCGGGATCGGCCACACCCGCTGGGCGACTCACGGCGTGCCCAACGACTGCAACGCCCATCCCCACACCGACTGCACGGGCGCGATCGCCGTCGTCCATAACGGGATCATCGAGAACTACGCGGTGCTCAAGAGAAAACTCATCGAGAAAGGGCACCGCTTCAAAAGCGAGACCGACACCGAGGTGATCGCCCATCTCGTCGAGGAATATTTCAGCGGCGACCTGCTCGCCGCCGTCACCGCGGCGGTCCGCCACCTGGAGGGCTCGTATGCGATCCTGGTCATCGCAAAGGACGACCAGAGGATCGTCGCCGCCCGCAAGAGCAGCCCGCTCGTTCTCGGGATCGGTGACGGCGAGGTGCTCTGCGCCTCAGACGTCACGCCCCTCCTGGAGCACACCCAGCGGGCGGTGTACCTGGAAGACGGGGATGTGGCTGCCCTCACGGCGTCCAGGATCGACGTCTACCACGACGGCGTCCGGGTAGAGCGCTCGATCACCCACATCGATTGGAGCGTGGACGACGCAAAGAAGGGCGGGTTCGAGCACTATATGCTCAAGGAGATCTACGAGCAGCCCGAGGTCTTCTACAACACGATCAAGGCGCTGGAAAAAGACACCCGCCTCCCCATGCTCAGGATCCCGGCCGAGATCACGGTGGTGGCCTGCGGGACGTCCTATCATGCCGCCCTCGTCTTCCGCTACCTTGCGCAGGAGTACTCCTCTAAGCGGGTTTCGGTGGAGTTCGCCTCCGAGTTCAAGTATTATACCCCGCCCCTCCGCGACATGGTGATCGCCGTCACCCAGTCCGGGGAGACGGCCGACACCCTCACCGCCATCGAGAAGGCGAAGGCCCGCAACTGCTCGACCCTGGCGGTGACGAACGTGCTCGGGAGCACCGTCAGCCGCAGCGCGGACTGGACCGTCTTCATGTGCGCCGGCCCCGAGATCAGCGTCGCCGCCACGAAATCTTTTACCGGCCAGCTCGCGGTCTTCATGGGCATGGTGAACGTGATGGCGGACGGGAAGTTCACCGAAGTCCTGGCCCATGCCCACCGCTCGATCGAGCGGGTGCTCCCGCAGGAAATGGGGGCGGCGGTCTCCCTGCTTCTCAGCGCCACCGAGATGTTCTACGTGGGCCGCGGGGTTTTCTACCCGGTTGCGCTCGAGGGCGCCCTGAAGATGAAGGAGATCTCCTATATCCACGCCGAAGGATATGCGGCCGGGGAACTCAAGCATGGCCCCTTCGCCCTGCTCTCCCCGGAAACGCCGGTCGTCGCCATCTGCACGCCGGGCCGCACCTACGGGGTGATGCTCTCCAACGTCAAGGAGATGAAGGCGCGGGGTGCCCCGGTCATCGGGATCGGGGTGGAAGGGGACACCGAGGTCGAGAGCATCGTGGACGTCTTTATCCCGATCCCTGAGGACCACCAGATGGTCCAGGCGCTCACGGTCTCGGTGATCCTGCAACTCCTGGCCTACCAGACGGCAAACGCGTTGGAGAGAGATATCGACAAACCAAGAAATCTGGCAAAGAGTGTGACCGTCGAATGACAGAATATGGCAGAAACACCATCGGTGAGGGCGCACGCATCTTCGAGCCGGTGACCCTCGGCTTTCCATCGAGGGAACGGATCGGACAGAAGGAGTTTGCAGGCACCGTCATCGGCAAAAACGCCGTCCTCAGAACAGGGACGATCATATACTGCGACGTCGAGATAGGAGACGATTTTTCGAGCGGGCACAACGTGATGATCCGCGAGCGGACGAAGATCGGCGATCATGTGGCCATCGGCACCTCGGCGGTGATCGAAGGTGACTGCGTCATCGGGAGCAACGTCTCGCTCCAGAGCATGGTCTATATCCCGACGAACACCTTCCTTGGCGACCATGTCTTCATCGGCCCCAACGCCGTGCTGACAAACGACCGCTACCCGCCGCACGGAAAGCCGCCCCTGCAGGGCCCTGTCGTCAGGGACGGCGTCTCGATCGGCGCCGGGGCCGTGATCCTGCCCGGCATCACCATCGGTGAGGGGGCGCTCGTGGCCGCGGGCGCCGTCGTCACCCACGACGTCCCGGCGCGGATGATGGCGATCGGGTCGCCGGCACGCTTTGTCGATCTCCCCGAGCGGATGCGTGAGTAGGATGAAGGTCCCGGTGGCGCGCCCCCTGCTCGGGGAGGAGGAAGCGGATGCAGTGCGGGAGGTGCTCGCCTCGGGCATGATCGCCTCTGGCCCGAAAACAGCGGCTTTCGAGGAGCGTTTCGCCGCTTTCTGCGGCGCATCGCACGCCGTCGCCGTGAACAACGGTACGGCCGCGCTGCATGCGGCGCTCCTCGCCGGCGGCGTAGGGCCAGGCGACGAGGTGATCGTCCCCTCCTTTTCGTTCATCGCAACGGCGACGGCAGTCTCGATGTGCGGCGCCGTCCCGGTCTTTGCCGACGTGGACCCGGAACGCTTCACCATCGACCCGGTTTCGGCAGAAGCGCTCGTCACCGGGAAGACGAAAGCGGTGATCGCCGTCCACCTCTTCGGCCAGCCCTGCGACGTCCCGGCGATCGCCGACCTCTGCGCCGACCGGCGCCTCCTTTTCGTGGAGGACGCCGCGCAGGCGCACGGGGCGGCGCTCGACGGGAAGCGGGCCGGATCGTTCGGGGACTTCGGCTGCTTCTCTTTCTATGCGACGAAGAACATGACCACCGGCGAGGGCGGGATGGTGACGACGCCGTCTGACGAGTTCGACGTCCGCCTGCGCCGGATCATCAACCACGGGCAGTCTGAGAAATATCTTCACACCGAACTCGGCTATAACTACCGGATGACCGACATCGCCGCCGCCGTCGGGCTGGTGCAGCTCGAGCGGCTGGAGGGATTCAACCGGCGCCGGCAGGAGAACGCCGCCTTCTACTCGGACCATATCAGGGCGCCGGGGATCGCCTTACCGACAACGGCGCCGGGCGCCGTGCACGTCTACCACCAGTACGTCCTGCGGGCCGACGACGGGCGGGACCGGCTGATGGCCGCCCTCGGGGAGCGGGGGATCGGGACGGCGGTCCATTACCCGGTGCCGATCCACCGGCAGCCGGTCTATGCCGGCCGGCCCGCCTGCTGCCCGGTCGCAGAGCGTCTCGCCGCCACGGTCTTTTCGATCCCGGTCCATCCCGGCGTCACCGACGAAGAGCGGACGCATATCGCCGATGCGATCAACGAGGTGGCCTGATGGACGCGGGCGTCATCGGCACCGGGGCGATGGGGCGCAACCACGTCCGCATCTACACCGAGTTGAAGGAGGTCGGGACGACCTACGTCTACGACCTCGACCATGCGGCCGCAGAGGCCGTCGCCGCCCAGAACGGGGCCGAGGTCTGCGCTTCGATGGAGGAGTTCCTCAGGAAGGCCGAGGCGGTCTCGGTCTGCGTCCCGACGCCGTACCATTTTGCGACCGCACGGCAGTGCATCGGGGCCGGCGTCCACACCCTCATCGAGAAGCCGATCTGCCTTTCGGCCGAGGAGGGGGAGCGTCTTGTCGGAGAGATCCCCGACGGCCTCACCGTCGGCGTCGGGCACATCGAGCGCTTCAATCCGATCGTGGACGAAGTGAGGAGGCTCGTCTCCGCACCTCTGTACGTCCATATCGCCCGGCACAACCCGGCATCGGCGCGGGTGAGCGGGTCCTCGGTCGTCGAAGACCTGATGATCCACGACATCGACGTCGTCTTCAACGCCCTCTTCTCAGGCCCCTGCACCCTGGCGAGCGCCGGAACCGAGGACGTGGCGGCGGCCCTGATCACCTTCGGAACGACGCCGGTCTACCTCTCGGCAAGCCGGAAGGCCTCGAAGAAGGTGCGATCGATCTACATCGAGCAGGAGGAGGCGACGATCGAGGCCGACTACATGACCCAGGAGGTCTACGTCTACCGCAAACCCGGCGCCTACGGGCTGGTGGACGGGCAGTACCGCCAGGAGAACATCATCGAGAAACTGCTCGTGAACAAAGTCGAGCCCCTGAAGACCGAACTCCAGACCTTCGTGCGGTGCGCCAGAGACGCACGGCCGTTCCCGGTGACGCCCGCTCAGGGGCTCGAGAACCTGCGGGTCTGCGAGCGGATCGGGCGGGGGCTCGCCCCCCACCGCTGACTTCTTCTTGTCCCCTGCACAAACACACTTCCGAAAGATACCGGGGGTTATCATGAACACCAGACTGTCATCCATTCTCCAGGAAAAGGGACCGATCCGGACGGTCGGCGTCGTCGGCATGGGATATGTGGGCATCCCGGCGGCGGCGCTCTTCGCCGATGCGCCGGCGTTCGACCATGTCTACGGCTTCCAGCGGGACTCGCTCTCTTCAGGCTACAAGATCGCCGCGCTCAACCGGGGCGAGTCCCCCCTGAAGGGCGAGGAACCGGGGCTCGAAGACCTCCTGCAACGGGTCGTCTCGGCCGGTACGTTCACCTGCACCCCGGATTTTTCAAAGGTCGCGGAGTGCGACGCTGTCACCCTCGCAATCCAGACCCCGTTTGCGGACCCGAAAGACCTGATCCCTGACTTCACGCCCCTGGTCGAGGGGATCAGGAACGTGGGCCGACACATCGCTCCAGGCACCCTGGTCGTCCTCGAATCGACGATCACCCCCGGCACCACCACCGGCATGGCCCGCGAGATCCTGGAGGAGGAGTCCGGGCTCGTGGCAGGCGTTGATTTCGCCCTCGCTCACGCACCAGAGCGGGTGATGGTCGGGCGATTGCTCCGCAATATCCGCGAGCACGACCGGATCGTCGGCGGGATCGACGATGTGAGCACGAAACGGGCGGTCGAACTCTACTCCCCGGTGCTCACCAGCGGCAGGGTGATCCCGATGACGGCCACCGCCGCCGAGGTGACGAAGACCGCCGAGAACACGTTCAGGGATCTCCAGATCGCCGCCGCCAACCAGCTCGCCCTGTACTGCGAGGCGATGGGGATCAATGTCTACGATGTGCGGGCCGGGATCGACTCCCTGAAAGGCGAGGGTATCACCAGAGCAATCCTCTGGCCCGGCGCCGGCGTGGGTGGACACTGCCTCACCAAGGACACCTATCACCTGGAGCGGGGCGTGCGGGTGCTCGGAGGCGAACTCGACTGGCCCGGCGAGGTCGCCTCGCTATACGTGACCGCCCGGCAGATCAACGACTTCATGCCGGCGCATATGCTGACCCTGACGGCGTCGGCCCTCTCCCAGGCAGGAAAGAGCCTTCGAGGAGCAAAAATCGCCCTCCTGGGCTGGGCCTTCATCAACGACTCCGACGACGCGAGAAACACCCCGGCAGAGCCCTTCCGCGACGCCGCCCTCGCCGCCGGGGCTGAGGTCGCCGTTCACGACCCCTGGGTGGAGCGCTACCCCGGCCTCGAGGTTTCGCACGACCTTGCGGCGGTGCTCCAGGGTGCCGACGCCGTTGCCCTCTTCGCCGGGCACCGGGACTACCGGGGGCTTGACCCCGCCCAGGTGAAGACGCTCTCTGGCTGCGATCACCCGGCGATCGTCGACGGTCGGAACATCGTCGATCCCGACACCTTCATCGAGGCGGGATTTGCCTACCGCGGGATCGGCAGGGGCGACAGAAACGGCCACGCCCTGAAGGGCTGAGTCTCTCTTCCCATTACCCCTGTATATTCTCTTTTTCGCCTTCATCCCTGCGCACCGCAAAGGATTAATACACCCCCGGGCGTGAACGGGTGCTGGGGACACCACTATATGATCCGGTCATATGAGGACTACCGATCCTATCTCGAGGCAGACCGCCTTGCTCTGGGCTGCCGTACCACGCGGCCGCCGCTTTTTGGAGAAGAGATCTGGCGGTTTCAGATCCTGCTCAGGAAGATGGAATATTATCGCAATTGCAGACACTCGTTCATCTACCGGCCCTCTATCTCCTGGACCGGATGGAAATTCCATGCCGCAAGCCTCCTCCTCGGGTTCACGATCCCCCTCAACGTCTTCGGCCCCGGCCTGAGCATTGCCCACCGTGGCACGATCGTCGTTCATCCCGCGGTACGGATCGGCGCAAACTGCAGGATCCATGCCTGCGTCAATATCGGGACGAAGGCCGGATCCGAGGACCTCACCCCGGTGATCGGCGACAACGTGTACATCGGTCCGGGCGCGAAGATATTCGGGGATATCAGGATCGCAGACGGGATCGCCATAGGGGCGAACAGCGTCGTCAACAGATCGTTCGAAGAGCCCGGCATATCGATTGCAGGGGTCCCTGCACGGAAGATCGGAGATAAGGGCAACCGACCGCAGGGCGGAGAACCTGCTCCCGCCGGTGCAGACCGGGGGGCGGCACCCCTCCCCGGGGATCAGGGGACAGGATAAGAACCCTCATCCCCTCTGCGGATCCACGCTTCTTCTGAACCTGATGAAGATCCTCCTCGTATCCACCCAGGACTACATCCACCACCCGGTACCCTCCCGCCACCACTATATCTTCGAGGAGCTGGCCGGGCGCCACGAGGTGCACGTCCCCCACTTCCATGTGAGCCGCGGCCCTGAGCGCCCCACCCGCCTCCACGTCGAGGAGGCGACCCTCTTCCCCTTCACCAGCCCCTTCCTCCACTACACCGCAAACGCACCCTATCATATGGCAGCGATGCGCCGGATCATCAGGGAGAACGGGATCGAGGTCGTGGTGGCGGCGAACGTCCTCGCCGGCACCGCCGCCGTCAGGGCTGCGCGTTCGGCAAAAATCCCTGTTCTCTTCGACCTCAAGGACTGGTTCCCTGACTCGGCGGCGGCGTATTACGAAAACACCCTTGCGAAACGCCTGATCCACGACGGCGTCTGGGCGATCACCCGCTACAACCTCGACCGGAGCGACCGGATCACGACCGTCTCCCCCTCCCTCGCGGCGCAGCTCGGTCGCCACGGCTACGAGGCCGGCGTGATCACCAACGGCGTCAACACCGATCTCTTCCGCCCGATGGACGGCGCCCCCATGCGCAGGCGCCTCGGGATCCCGCAGGAGAGTTTCGTGATCGGGTTCGCCGGATCGGTCGAGCGGTGGTATGCCGTCGACGACCTGATCCGCCTCCTCCCGAAAATCCGGTCGGAGTTCGGCGACGTCAGGCTCCTGGTCGTCGGGGGCTCGCTCTTCACCGGCTACCTGGACGACCTCAGAGCCCTGGCCTCTGCCTCGGGCGTCGCCGGCGAGGTCGTCTTCACCGGGACGGTGCGGCACGAAGACCTCCCGGCCCACATCAGCGCCATGGACGTCTGCACCATACCGCTCTCCCCGCCGCAGTGGGCGAACATCGCCCTCCCGAACAAGTTCTTCGAGTACTCGGCCTGCAAAAAGCCGATCCTCTCGCGGCCCATCCCCGATGTCGAGGCGATCGGCGGGGACCATCTCTCGATCTACCGGAACGACGAGGAGTTCGTCGCCCTCGTCGGCGAGGCGGTCAGGCGGCCACGGGAGGTTGCGGTCGACTCGGAGCGGTTCAGCTGGAAACGAAGGGCTGCCGAGATGGAGGCCGTCCTCCTGGACCTCACCCGGTGAAAAGCCACCAAAAATCGTTTTTTTCCGTCTCTGGAATTATCCAAATATATTAATCATCCTCCGGGGAAACACTGATACCGGAGTATCAATGCCGCCTTTCGACGAAAAACAAAGAAATATCTTGATTGCGGGAGCGCTCATCCTCCTCTCGCTCTTCGCCCTCTGGATCAGGCTGATCCCGATGGCCGGACTCACCGCGGCCGGAGTGGCCGACGTCCTGGGCAACGACCCCTGGTATAACCTCAGGCAGGTGGAGTCCCTCCTCGCCAACGGCCTGACCTATGCCTGGTACGACCCGATGACCCTCTTCCCGACCGGCGACCCCGTCTACTGGGGCCCGCTCTTCACCCAGATCATCGCGGGGCTCGCGATCCTGACCGGGGCGACGACGCGCCTCGATATCGCCTTCGTCGCCTCGCTCGTCCCGCCCCTGATGGGCGCCGCCATGGTCCCGCTGGTCTACTTCATCGGCAGGAGAGTGGCCGACCCGAAGACCGGCCTCCTTGCCGCTCTTTTCACGGCGGTGATCTCGGGGCAGTACCTCTACCGCTCGCTCTTCGGGTTCGTCGACCACCATGTCGCCGAGGTGCTCTTCTCGACGCTCTTCGCCCTCGCCTATATCGTCGCCCTCCATGCAGGGCGGGAGGGGCGGGTCGACCTCGCCTCGGTCGAGACGTTGAAGCGCCCCCTCCTCCTCGGTGCTCTCGCGGGCGTCGCCTACCTGCTCGGCCTCTTCGTGATGCCGACGATGATCCTCTTCGCCATGATCGCGGCGGTCTATACGGTCCTCCAGTTCATGCTCGACGCCTGGCACGGGCGCGAGAACACCGACCTCGCCGTGATCAACACCGCCGTCTTCCTGATCGCCACCCTCGGCCTCCTCCTCTTCGGGTTCAAAGAGGCTGGGTTCGGCCTCTCCAGGTACACGATGGGGCACGTGGTCGCATACCTCGCGATCGTCCTCGGGACGTGGGTGCTCTTTGCAATCGCGCGATCGACGCGGGAGCGGCCGAAATACGTCTATCCCCTCTCGCTCGCCAGCCTCGGGATCATCGGCGCCCTCGCCCTGATGATCGCCGCCCCGGCGCTCTACGGGGTGCTGGTCGGCAGTTTCTTCTCCTTCTTCGGCCAGTCGGCCGTCGTCCTCACCGTGCAGGAGGCGATGGGGTGGAGCCTTGACAGCGCCTGGCAGGCCTTCAACCTCGGGCTTCTCCTGATGATCGGCGGGTTTGCCGTCCTCATCTATGAACTCTTCAGAAAAGACCGGCCAGACCACCTCTTCGTGATCGTCTGGTCGGCCGTCATGCTCGCCTCGACCTGGCAGCACGTCAGGTACGAATACTATCTGGCGGTAAACATCGCCCTGCTCTCCGGCATCTTTGCCGGGTTCGTGGTCAACGCCGGGTGGAAGGACGTCCTGGCCCTCAGGTCGATTCCCGCTCCCGAGAAAACAGAGGACAAAGGAAAGAAAAAGGCAGGCGCCACGAAGGTTCCTGCGCGGAAAGGCGATGTAGACGGCGATATCAGGATGGTGCTCGCGGTCGCCGGCGTGGCCCTCGTCTCCCTGGTCTTCGTCCTCATGTCGGTCCAGAGCGGCATGGCCGTCGCCGAGGCTTCGGGATACGGCGGGATGAACCCACAGTGGCGCCAGGCCCTTGAATGGATGGCCGAGAGCACGCCTGACACCGGCGTCGACTACTACGGGATCTACGAGAAGGAGACCTATGAATACCCGGCCACCGCATACGGCGTGATCTCCTGGTGGGACTACGGCCACTACATCACCTACCTCGCCAAGCGTATCCCGGTCGCAAACCCCTTCCAGCACGGCGTCACCGGGCCGAACGGCTCGGCGGCATTCTTCATGCAGCAGGATGAAACGGCCGCCGCAGAGATCATGGAGAACACCGGGACGCGCTACGTGATCACCGACATCGAAATGGACACCGTGAAGTTCTGGGCGATGGCGACCTGGTACGACCCCGCAGTGGCGCAGAAGGGGTATCTCGACACCTACCTGATCCAGGAGTCGGGATCGTATAACCGGGTGCAGCTGAACACGCCGGCCTACTACCGGACGATGGTCTCGCGCCTCCACAACTTCGACGGCTCGATGGCCGAGCCCTCGCAGGTGGTCTATGTGGAGTATACCGAGGCAGGGGTCTCGGGATTCTCCGCACCGGTGATCACAAATGCCATGATGCTGAACGGGTCTGAAGCGCAGGCAAAGGCCGATGCCTACAACGCGAACGCACCTGCCGGAAAAGGCGCCGGGCTCTTCGGCACCGACAACAACCTCACCCTCCCGCCCGAAGAGGTCTCGGCCCTCCAGCACTTCAGGCTCGTCTTCGAGTCGAGCCAGAACGTCTACAATGCCGTGACGCCGAATATTAAATACGTCAAGGTCTTCGAGTATGTTCAGGGCGCCCGTATCGCCGGCGAGGGAACGATCGAGGTGGACCTGAAGGCGAACACCGGCCGGACCTTCACCTACCGGCAGGAGAGCGTGAACGGAGTATTTGTGGTGCCGTACTCCACATCCGGAAATCCCTACGGCGTGACCGCTCTAGGGCCGTACCGGATCGTCGGCACCGGGCAGACGATCGAGGTGTCTGAGGACGCCGTGATGCAGGGTCTTACCGTCGGCTAATGAGATGTTCAGCGATCACCGGGAGAGTGTTTGCAAAACACGACATGTCAGCCCCTCCGGGGAGCGGGCAGTCCGAGACGAGCGCCCGCCTCAGGGAGGTGCTCGCCGGCCTCCCCAGGGATATCCCGGTCCATCCCCCGGTTTCTGCGACGGTCGAGGAGATCGAGGCCGTCCACGACCCCGCCTATGTGCGCTGGATCCAGAAGATGGCCACAGGCAGCTGTTTTCTCGACGATAACACCTATGTATCGGACTCGTCGTTCGAGGTCGCCCTTGCGGCCGCAGGCTCCACCCATGCGGCGATCGAGCGGGCCCTCGACGGAGAGAACTGTTTTGCGCTTGTCCGCCCGCCGGGCCACCACGCCGAGCCCGACCGGCAGATGGGCTTTTGCATATTCAACAACGCCGCCGTCGCCGTCACAAAGGCGCTCCGCGGCCTTGACCGGGTCGCCATCGTGGACTGGGACCTCCACCACGGCAACGGCACGCAGAAGATCTTTTACCCGTCCGACCGGGTGCTCTACTGCTCGATCCACCAGGAGAACAGTTTTCCCGGCACCGGATGGCCCGAAGAGATCGGCACCGGAAAAGGGAGGGGATATACGATCAACGCCCCCCTGGCACCAGGAGCGACCCTCGCCGATTACGCGCGGATCTTCTCGGCGGTCTTTGTGCCGGCGATCAGGGCGCACCGGCCAGACCTGGTCCTGGTCTCGGCAGGGCAGGACGCCCTCGCTGACGACGAACACGGGCGGATGCTGCTCTCACCGCCAGACTACGGGGTGCTGACCAGGATGCTCCTGGACCTCGACCTGCCCCTCGCCCTGGTGCTGGAGGGCGGCTACGGCCCCTCGCACGGGCAGGCGATCGCCGCAATCTTTACAACGCTCAGGGGTCGGGAGAAAAAGGACGGCGATCCCGGGCGGCCGCGCCCCGGAACCGTCAGACTCGCAGAGAAACTGCAGAAACTGATAAATTACTAACGTCTTTTGACCATCCGGTCCTTGTTCATGTGCGAGACCTCAAAGCCGGGCACGATCACCCTGACCACCGGGACAGGGGTGCGGGAAAGGTCGCAGACGAGCACGCGCTCGGTTTCCTTCCCGACCTCGTCGAGGGCGACCCCGATGTCTTCGTCGAAATAGTCGGTGGCCAGGTTCGCCAGCCCCTCGATCGGGGTGGAGGGAGCGTCGCAGAACCATTCCTTGTTGATCCGCTTCATCCTGTCGTAGCCGATCCGTTCGAGGAGGTGCTGGCGGTCAGGGTTGACCCGCCCGCCCTGGAGCTGGCTGGCGCGGCTCTGCGCCACCTCGGTGAGCGCCCGCAGTGCGGCGATCTCCGGGTCGAGATGCGTCCCCGCTCCCATGACCAGGAGAGAGGGGTCTTTTGTGAGCGTGTCGTCCGCCGCCGCCGCCACCGTCGGGATCCCGGTCCGGCCCTCGAGGAGCCAGAGATGGATCTCGATCCCGTGTCCGGCATAGAGGTCCAGGATCTCCCGCACCGACCCGGTCTCCCCGACCGAGAGTCTCGTCCCCATCGAGTGCCGCCGTTCAGCCCGGGAGAGGGCGTCGCGCTCGATCACCTCAAGGAGGGCATGAAGCACCGCCTCCTCGATCACGTTGCCCGAGGCGAGGCCGTTCGTGTCGGAGATGAAGAGGGGCACCGTCTGGCCCAGGCAGTCATAGGGGTGGAAGACGGCGTTGGACGGGACCAGGATCTCCTCATCGTTCAGGAGGTCGAAAGCAGGCGTCCAGTGGAGTTTCTCGTTCTCCTCCAGGGGGCGGGGCAGGATCAGGTCGGCCGGGTCGAGGGCCCGTCTGATCCCGAGCGCCTCGAAACTCGCGTACTCCATGAAATCACAGCGGTATTCGCCGGAGTAGCGCTCGATCGCCTCCATCATCGCCGAGACTTTCGCCTGCACCGGCCCTTTTCCTTTGCCGGCATGATGTTTCGCCGCCCCGATAGCGGCAGTCGGCCTGAAGACCGAGAAGCACGGGATGCCGAGGCGGTCGAGGTGGGTGACATCCTCGACCGAGACGACACCGATCTCGTCCATCAGGGGTTCTATGGCCTGCAGGGTCTCTTCGGGGGATCTCGAACGGTGGGTCCCGTCGTAATACTGTTTTCTGACGTGGCTGAAGGTGAGGGACATCGTAGAGGATTAGGCCGGGCGATCTTTTATACCTTCATGCACCCACTCTCTTTCATGGACGCCGCGGAGATTGTCGTGGGGATGACGGTGCGCTACCCGCGGACCGGAACGGCCGGAAAGGTGGAGAGGATCGAGGTGATCGAAGGGGAGACGTTTGCCGAACTCGACTCCACCGGCCTCCTGTACCGGGCCGATCTGATCGAGCCCGCCGCCAGTCTGGAGGCGAGGCGTACCGGAAAGAAAGAGAATCTGGACGACCGCCTCAAGAGAGAAAAGGCGTTCGAGAAGGATCTCGATGACGCCTGGAGCAAGATCGACGGAGCCTGTGAGGGAGGGGGTTAATCCTCCTTCTCGATCGGGATCGTGGTCAACTTTACCGACGCAACCCCTTTCTGAGACATGAGACGTTCGGCGATCGTCTTGAGGGCGGCGCCGTCCCCGCGGAGCAGGATCACTTCCATGCACTGGTCGTGGCTGAGATGGGCATGCATCGAGGCCTGAATGGTGTGAATATATTCGTGCTGGATATCGGTGATCGTCTGCAGGAGACCGCGCTGGTCATGGTCGTAGACCATCGTGATCACGCCCTGCCGCTCGCCCTTGACATCCGACATCCACTTGTAGTAGGTGATGTAGCTCCTGATCGCGTCCCGTATCCCCTCCGAACGGGACGAGTAGCCTCTCGCCCCGATAATGGCGTCGAACGTATCAAGGAGGTTTTTGGGCAGGGATATCCCAATGCGTGAGAGTTCGCTCTCCGGGTTCATACACCTCAGTGGTACATGGGACAATATAAAGCATGCGGAATATGGTAACACCAAGTCGGCAGATTCAACCAGCCCAGTACATACACATTATGTGTCAGACCGCGGATCCACGAAAGCGGACGGTAGCGATCCCGGCACCGATTTATCTATAAAGAGTGCGATATATATAGGAAGGGAGGTTTGAATCAGTTTGCATGACGTAATGGTACCCAATGTCAATATCGGGCTGGTTGGGCATGTGGACCACGGCAAGACGACGCTTGTGTCGGGTCTGACCGGGGTCTGGACCGACCGCCACAGCGAGGAGATGAAGCGCGGCATCTCCATCAGGCTCGGCTATGCCGACGCCACATTTTACCGGTGTGAGAAGCACGAGGGAGAGGAGGGGTATTCGATCTCTCCGGACTGCCCGGTCTGCGGAGAGAAATGCGCTCCCTTCAGAACGGTCTCGTTCGTGGACGCGCCCGGGCACGAAACCCTGATGGCGACGATGCTTTCGGGCTCGGCCCTGATGGACGGGGCGATGCTCGTCATCGCCGCCAACGAGCCCTGCCCCCAGCCCCAGACCAAAGAGCACCTGATGGCCCTTGAACTGGTGGGGATCAAGAATATTGTCATCGTTCAGAACAAGATCGATGTCGTTTCCCCGCAGGACGCACTCAAACACTATAAACAGATAAAGGCGTTCGTCAAGGGAACGATCGCAGAAGATGCACCCATTATCCCGGTCTCGGCCCAGAAAAAGATCAATATCGGGGCGCTCATCCAGGCCCTGGACACCTATATCCCCGCACCCGAGCGAGACCCCGAGGCAACGGCCCAGATGCTCATCGCCAGGTCCTTCGACATCAACAAGCCGGGATCGAACTGGCGCGACCTGAAAGGCGGCGTTATCGGCGGTTCGCTGACGCAGGGAGCGATCAAGGACGGCGACGATATCGAGATTCGGCCCGGCATCCAGATGCAGGTGGAGAACCGGACAGTCTGGAAACCGATCATCACCAAGGTCGTCTCGATCCATACCGGCGAGCGGAAGGTGACCGAAGCGACCCCCGGCGGCCTGATGGCAATCGGGACGAAACTCGATCCGGCGATCACCAAGAGCGATATGCTGGTCGGGCAGGTGGCCGGCCATGTCGGCGAACTCCCGGAGATCCTGGACCACCTCACCTTCACGGTGAAGCTGATGGACCGGGTCGTGGGTTCGGGCAGCGAGCTGGATATCACGCCCCTGAAGCACAAAGAGCCGCTGATGCTCTCGGTGGGCACGGCGGTGACGGTCGGCGTGGTGACGAACACAAAGAAGGACCAGGCAGAAGTCGTCCTGAAGAGGCCGGTATGTGCGGATGTCGGGGCGAGGATCGCGATCAGCCGCCAGGTGGAAGGACGCTGGCGCCTGATCGGCATGGGGATCCTTGCCGAGTGAAGGTGCTCCTCGACACCAACGCCCTGATGATGCCCGTGCAGTTTCGGATCGACCTCTTCGATGAGCTTCGATCCCTGCTCGGGAGGTACGAGCCGCTCGTGCTGCAGGACGTCGTGCACGAACTCGAAGGGCTGGCACGCGGCTCCGGGAACGACGCCGCGGCGGCCCGGGCCGGCCTGATGTTTGCCGGGCGCTGTACTGCCGTCGAAGGCCGGAGCACGGCGCCCTCGGTCGATGACCGGGTTGCCGCCTATGCGGCGGCCGAAGGGTGCATGGTGGTGACGAACGACCGCCGCCTGAGGGTTGCCCTCCTTGCGGCGGGCGTGCCCGTGATCACGCTGAGAAATCAGAAAAAATTGGAAATTTTAAGGGGATAGCATGTATTACCGTGTGACGCTCGATGACAAGGTGAGGGTGCCCCCGCACCGCCTTGGCGAAGACCTGAGAAATGTGATCCTGGACGAACTCCAGAAGCAGCTCGAAGGGAGCATAGACAAGGAGATCGGCATCTTCATCGCCGTAACGAAGATCAACAACGTCGGCGAAGGCGAGATCGTCCACGGAGACGGGGCGGTCTATTACGACGTCACTTTCGAGGCGCTGGTGCTCCGTCTGGTGCTGCAGGAGGTCATCGAAGGCGAAGTGGTCGAGACGACCAGTTTCGGGGCGTTCGTCTCGCTCGGGCCGATCGATGCGATGCTCCACGTGAGCCAGATCTCCGACGACTACATCGCCTACGACGAGAAGAACAACACCCTCAACTGCCAGGAGACGAAACGGTCGATCCAGGTGGGCGAGGCGATCCGCTGCCGCGTGGTCACCCTGAGCCTCAACGAGCGCGAGCCGCGCGAGAGCAAGATCGGGCTCACGATGCGCCAGGCAGGGCTCGGCACCGATAAGTGGCTGATCGAAGAGCGCGAGAAGGAGAAGAGCCAGCATGGCGCCAGCGCGTAAGAAAAAACAGATGAAGGCCTGCCAGAGTTGCCACAAGGTGGTCGAGGGTGAGGCCTGCATGACCTGCGGGTCGACGAACCTGAGCGAGGACTGGGCCGGCTACCTGATCGTCGTCGACCCGAGACACTCGGGGATTGCAAAACAGATGAACATCGACATGCCCGGACGCTACGCCCTGAAGGTCCGCTGATGTTTTATCTGCCCGAAGAACATCGGGAACAGTTTAAAGAGCCATTCGGGACGCTGTTCCCGGAGCTCGAGGAGGCGCTGCCATCCCTGGAGGGCAAAACCCTGTACGCCGTCGGGGACGTGGTGACCCACAACCTCCTGGCCGCAGGCAGACCGCCGGAGATCGCCGTGATAGACGGGTATACGATGCGGGCTCCCTGCAACCGGACGCCTCTTTTTCTCTATCGCCGGATCAGGGTGAAGAACCAGGCCGGAACCCTGACCGAGGATCTCATCGGGGCGCTGGAGGATGCGGTGGAAAATCCCCCGGCCCTGATCACCGTGGACGGCGAGGAAGACCTCGCGGTGATCCCGCTCGCCCTCGCCGCCCCTGAAGGGACGGTGATCCTGTACGGCCAGCCTGGAGAGGGCGTCGTTGTCTGCACGGTGACACCGGCATTGAAAGAAGCGGCAAAATACCTTCTTTCCCTCTTTGTCCGCGTATAGGGCGGTTTGATCCCGCGCCCTCATGTTTTAAATAACCAGGTCGACAATATTTGAGGGATATCGATGGAATTTCAGATCACCCGTGACTACCGGAATGAACTTTTAAACCGCAGGGAAGTGCATTTTACCCTCGCCTACGACGGGGCCACCCCTTCGAGGGCCCAGATTCTCGGAAAGATCAGCGCGCTCCTGAACGCCAGCGAGAGCCTCGTTGTTCTTGACTCGATGAAGAAGCAGTTCGGCACGATGGAGCTCAGAGGCGTCGCACGGATCTACGACGACGAGGAGAGCCTGAAGATGACCGAGCGCGACTACCTGATCAAGCGCAGCGCACCGAAGGCTGCGGAGGCAGAGTAAGATGGCGGCAGCAAAGAAGGCAGCAGCCCCGGCCTCGGTCAAGCGGAGCGCGTACTTCGCGGTCGACGGCAAGAAGGCCGTACCGCAGCGGAAGTACTGCCCCCGTTGCGGACCGGGCGTTTTCATGGCCCAGCACAAGGACCGCCTTTCCTGCGGAAAGTGTGGATATACTGAATTTACCGAATAAAGAATGCAAAAGGGCACAAAGGTACTGGGGATCGAAGGCACGGCCTGGAACCTCAGTGCCGCTATTTTTGGCGACGAACTCGTTTCCCTCCATTCAAACCCGTACCAGCCCAGAAGCGGGGGGATCCATCCGCGTGAGGCGGCCCAGCACCATGCCTCCGTCATGAAGGAGGTGATCGCCGCCGTGCTCACCGATCCGGGCGAGATCGCCGCGGTGGCGTTCTCGCAGGGCCCGGGGCTCGGCCCCTGTCTGCGGACGGTGGCGACGGCCGCACGCACCCTTGCCCTGGCGCTGGACGTCCCGCTGGTCGGGGTCAACCACTGTGTCGCCCACATCGAGATCGGGCGGTTTGCGACCGGGTGCGACGACCCGATCACCCTCTATGTCTCGGGGGCGAACACGCAGGTGCTCGGATACCTGAACGGAAGGTACCGGATCTTCGGCGAGACCCTGGACATCGGCCTCGGGAACGGCCTGGACAAGTTTGCCCGAAGCAAGGATTTCCCGCACCCGGGCGGACCCAGGATCGAGGAGCTCTCCCGAGGCGGCGGGTATATCGACCTCCCCTATACGGTGAAAGGGATGGACCTCGCCTTTTCCGGGCTGATCAGCGCCGCCCAGGAGAGCCGGGCCCCGATCGAGGACGTCTGCCACTCCCTGCAGGAGACGGCGTTTGCGATGTGCGTGGAAGTGACCGAGCGGGCGCTCGCGCAGGCCGGCAAAGACGAGGTGCTCCTGGTCGGCGGTGTGGCCGCCAACGCCCGCCTGCGCGAGATGCTGCAGGTGATGTGCGAAGAGCGCGGGGCCAGGCTCTTCGTCCCGGAGCGGCAGTTCTGCGGGGACAACGGGGCGATGATCGCCTACACCGGAAAGATCATGCTCGAGCACGGGGCGACCCTGCAGATCGAGGACTCCCGCGCCAACTCCCATTACCGCGCCGACGAGGTGGCGGTGGTCTGGCGGACCGAGCCGCAGAAGGTCCCGGCGGCGGGCGCCCGCCAGGGCGCCGAGGCGGTCGTGGTCATCGGTGAGGACGAGGTGACGAAGCGCCGGGTCTCGAAGTCCTACCGGGCGGCGGCGCTGGACGCACGGCTGATCGCCGAGCGGACGCGGGCCGAGGCGCGCCTTATCGCCGCCGCCAGAAAGGGCGGGGTGGCGACGCCGATCATCTACGATGTCTCAGGGGACACGATCACGATGGAGCGGGTGGACGGCGCCCTCCTGCGCGATGCTCCGACGGCGGAGCACCTCGCCATCGCCGGCGAGGCGGTCGGGCGGTTGCACGCGGCGGGGATCGTCCACGGCGACCTGACGACCTCGAACATGATCGTGCGTGACGGACGGTGCGTACTCATCGATTTCGGGCTTGCGTTCACCTCGGCCGAGACCGAGGACCGGGGAGTGGACCTGCACGTCCTCTTCCAGACGCTGGAGAGCACGACGGAGGACCCCGAGTCCCTGAAGGCGGCGTTCCTGGGGGGCTACGCCTCCGCCTTCTCCGAAGCGCCGGCGATTATGGAGCGAGAGCGGGAGATCGAGCGGCGGGGGCGGTACCTCTGAAGATCGCCGTCGTCACCTCGAACCCGCACAAGGCGGCCGAGGTGGCGAAGTTCTTCGAGGGCGTGGCCGTTGTGGAGCACGTGCGGCTGGAGATCCCGGAGTACCGGGACAACGACGTGCGGAATATCGCGCGGGAGAAGGCGCGCTATGCCTATTCCCGTATCGGGCAGCCCCTGATCGTGGACGACACGGCCTTCTGTGTCGACGCCCTGAACGGGTTTCCCGGCCCGTATGCCGCCTATGTCCAGGAGACGATCGGGAACGCCGGGATCCTGAAACTCATGGACGGCGTCGCCGACCGGCAGGCGCATTTCGAGACGGCGATCGCCTATGCCGACGGGGAGGAGATCAGGATCTTCTCCGGCGTGATCGATGGGATGGTGACCGAAGCGCCGCGGGGTGGCGAGGGCTTCGGCTACGACCCGATCTTTGCGGTCGAAGGGCGGACCCTGGCCGAGATCCCGCTTGCCGAGAAGAGCCTGATCTCCCACCGGGCCCGCGCCCTCGCGGCCTTCAGGGCATGGCTGGAAGATCAATAGTCTTAAGAATGCAGAGAGCGTTGTACTTAGAACTGGACAAACGTGGTGAGATAAGATATGGCACGGTTCCCCGAAGCTGAAGCACGACTGCTCAACGTTAAAATCTGTATGCGCTGCAATGCACGGAATGCACTGAGGGCGACGCAATGCCGCAAGTGCGGCTACCAGCACCTCCGCCCGAAGAACAAGGAACGCAAGGCCTGATACAGGCGCACACAAAAAGGGGACGTCCGGCCGCCCGCGGGGCCGGCAGGGCCCTTGCATCTTTTTCTGCGGGGATTTTCCGTAACGTCGGGATGGTTCCCGGCCGTCACACACTGTAATAGGTGACCTTTTTTCCCCTGACGGCGTATTCCCCGGCAAAGGTCTCGATGTTGCGCTTGTAGCCGATTCGCCCGGTGACCCCGAGGGCCCGGAGGCGCTCGCGCACCCGCATGACATCGGCCTCGTCGCTCCAGTCTTTCGTGTAGACGTAGATCACCTTCCGGTCGTCGCGGGAGTCGGGGTTGGGACGGGCGGTGCTCACCTTTGACGAGATGCCGAGGTCTCCGGCGACGGTGGCGTCCCGCACCTTCTGCCAGAGGGCGTCGACGTCGGCGGCGTCCGAGAAGATCAGCCATTTTCCGACCTGTTCGCCGGTGACGTCGACCTCGCCCGCGGAGGGGTTGTCCTCGACGATCCAGTACATCTGCGTGGTCCTGGAGGGGGTGACGCCCTCGCCTCTTTTGAGCATGTCGTATATGGCGTCCTGGCTCCCGAAGCGGGCAAGGAGGGCGGCGGCGAGGGGCGGATAGTCCTGCTCGAAGGCTGCGAAGATGGCGCGGAAGTCCTCTTCGAAGTCGATCCCGCCCTCGACACGGGCGAAGAGGGGTACGCCGCGTGCAAGGAGCTCTTTGTTCAGCAGGATCTCAAAGATCCCATATGCTGCGTCAGCCAGTGCCTCGGAATCGACATCGTCCATGATCATGTCTCTGGAGAGGCAATCAAAAAAGGTTATCTCAGGGGGTGCGGACCGGCCTCCGGTGTTCGCAGGGGACGCCGGTCTGGCAGAGACCGCAGGCGTTGATCCCCCCGCATGAGGGGGCGGCGACCGACCTGATGTAGGCCATACACCGCTCTTTGTCGTGGCCGGCCTCCGTGATCGCCCCGGCCGGGCAGCGATCGATACAGGCGGTGCAGGCGCCGCCGGCGTAGTGGAGGCACCAGTCATGGAGCCCGGCGTACGGCCGCGGCGTCGGCGTGAGGGGGAGGGCGGCGACCACCGAGCCGAGCCTGACCGCCTTGCCCGCTTCGGTGATCAGGCCGTCGCAGAGCCCGAAGGTGCCGAGACCGGAGACCCAGGCGGCATGGCGCTCCGACCAGGTCGAGGCCTCGCCCCGGCGTGCCGAGGTCTCCCGCCGCCAGAGGGGGGAGGCGACCGGGGCGACGGCCGGGTGGCCTGCGGCGGTGAGGGCAGCAGCGAGACGCCTGCGGAGGAGGGCGTTGAGATCCTCGCCGTACCGGCGGTTCTGCGCCCAGCGGCGGGAGGGCAGAAGGGTCGCCTCCCGCTGGTCCTCCAGGGTGGCCGCAGTCTGGGGGAGGGCCCAGGCGATGACCGAGAAGCCGCCGAGCGGGACCGTCAGGTCGGGGAAGGAGAGGGCGAAGATCCGGCGCGGGGTCCAGTGGAAGGGGCCGATATCCTTTTTGATCTCCTCGTAGAGGGGGTCGTCGCCGTCGCTCACCCCGAGGAGGGGCGGGCCCCATGCGGGTTCGGCGTCGTCGGGCGAGAGGCGGTTGACCTCAGGGTCGGCGAGGATAGCCGTGAGATATGCCCGGATATCGTCGAGGGTGTGCATGGGAGTATCTCTGGTGGTGCCCCTCTTCAGGGGTGCAGCACAGCCGCGGCCGCCAGGTCGGCGGCCCGCTCGCCTGAGAGGAGCATGCCGCCGAAGATCGGGCCCATGCGGCACTCGCCGGCGACGGCGTTGGCGGCCATGCCACAGACGAAGAGGCCGGGGAAGACCTCTCTCGTGTGCTCAAGGATGTTGCCCTCGGCGCGGTCGGCCCACATGAACCCCTCGCCGCGGATGGGCAGGTCGCCGCCCTTCTTCGCGACCATGTGGGCGATGGTGGCGTCGTGGCCGCTGGCGTCGACGACGGCTTTGCACCTGATGGTGAGGGGGTCGATGTGGAGGCCGGCCATCTCGACCGGGCTCCAGTTGACGACCAGGCCGGCGAGGCGGCCGTCGCCCTTGATCACGACGTCCTCGACGGCAATGAGGTTGAAGAACTCGGCCCCGGCGGTGCAGGCGGCGGCGGTGAGTTTTGAGACCGCCTCGACCGATTTCGCCACGTGGTAGCCGGGCTCGAACTCCTTCGATGCGATCCCGAAGCGGTCCAGGATCCGCTTCGCCTCCGCCTGGACGACGATGCGCGGGAACATCATGCCGCCGCCCCACATCCCGCCCCCGATGGAGAGCTTCTTCTCGAAGAGTCCGACTTTGACCCCTTTCTCCGCAAGGAGGGCCGCACAGGTGATCCCGGAGGGGCCCCCGCCGACGACGGCGACGTCGAGGTCGAGGTATTCGACCATCGTTTCCATCTGTGTGGCGAGGATCGCCCTGCTGATTGTCACTTCGTCGAGTTCCATCTGACCTCACTGTTTGAAGCCGCCGATAGAAATAGGATCTCTTCACCCGTTCGCGGTTTCACAGGTATTATAGGCTGAGAGTGAATACCTGATAGTAATATGAAATGGAAGCGTGACATAGGGCTCACGATGAGGGTCATCATGACCTGGGCACTCCTGCTCCTGGTCTACCTGATCTTCCTCACAGTTCTCGGGGCCCTGTTCCCGGGGATTGGGATGTGGGGGCTGTTTGCAATCGCCTTCGTGATGGCGTTCGGCCAGTACTTCTTCTCAGATCGGCTGGTGCTCTGGAGCACGGGCGCCCGGGAAGTGAGCGCCGAGGAGTATCCCGAACTCCACCGGATGGTGGAGAAACTCTCCACTGAGGCCGGGATCCCCAAGCCCCGCGTGGCCGTGATGCCGTCGCCGGTGCCGAACGCCTTTGCGACCGGGCGGTCGCCCTCCCACGCCGTGGTGGCGGTGACCGACTCGATTGCGAGGCTCCTGACCCGCGAGGAACTCGAAGCGGTGATCGCCCACGAGCTCTCGCACGTGAAGAACCGCGACGTCCTTACCCTGACGATCGCCTCGTTCATCGCGATGATCGCCACGATCATCATGCAGAACGCATGGCTCTTCTCCATCGGCGACCGGCGGGAAGGGAGCCCGTGGCTGATCGCATGGATCGTCGCCATCGTCGTCTGGATCGTCTCCACCCTGCTGATCCGCTCGCTCTCCCGGTACCGGGAGTTTGCGGCCGACCGCGGCAGCGCCTATATCACCGGCCAGCCCAAGGCGCTGATCTCGGCGCTCTACAAGATCAGCGGGAGGATGGACATGGTGCCGGCCGAGAAGAAGCGGGCGGTCGAGGGGGCGAACGCCTTCTTCATCATCCCGGCCCTCTCGGGCGACACCTTAATGGAACTCTTCTCCACCCACCCGCCCCTGGAAAAGCGCGTGGCGGCCCTGGAGCAGGTGGCAGAGGAGATGGGGTATTCGTCGAGGTAGATCCCCGGCAATACCATTTTAAACTCATCACACAGATCATATAGGGTGTCACACAGACACTCGCGCATCGATGGTCTAGTGGCATGACTTTGGCCTTCCAAGCCAATAGCCCGGGTTCAATTCCCGGTCGATGCATCTGGGCTCGTGGTCTAGCTGGTCATGACGTCGCCTTCACACGGCGGAGGTCCTGAGTTCGAATCTCAGCGGGCCCATGAATTATCTTTCTTTTCACGTTTTATCTGATTATTTGTAGTTTTTTTAGAGAGCGGAAGCGCCCATGCGATTGAATCTCAAGTGGGAGGGATTCTTGCCGTTTTCCCAGAGAGTTTTCTGCACCTGTCGCCACAGACGTCTGAGACAATTATCATTTTTACGTCCATTGTGCGGCTTTATCGGCATTATCTAACCATTATAATCTCTGATTCCACTGTCATGACAGTTATGTATCTGTCCATACAGTTTCGGGCCGTCCTAACCTTCAGGCGGCGCGGGGATGATACAGAGAGAGTAAGAAGGCGCGGTGCACCCTCCAGAGAGGACAACTCCCCACGCTGGAGATGGGATCGATCCCGCGTGGCCTCGCACCATGGATGGAGAGGGTGAACCTTTCCCTCCCTCACGACGGAGAGCCCACGCTATTGATCAATCCCTCTCCCCTGACAAAGCCAAGGGCTAACAAGCGATCCCAGGGGCCATACACATCTTGAACCGAATTGACCATCACCGGGAGAAAAGGAGGAGAATATAGGAGAAAGAGAAGAGAAAAAGACGGATTATTCTACTTTTACTCCACCAATTTCTCCAATTACTCTTTCGGTTCATTCATATTTTCCAACATCTTCAGTCCTATAATCCTGATCTCCCTATAATACGTACAAGATCCCCGGATCCACGTCCCTATAGGAAATAAATCCACACACCCGCGTGGGGTGTGACAATGACAGATATATTTGATAAGATTATGTTTGAATTTCAATCCACACACCCGCGTGGGGTGTGACAGAGGTAGTCCCGCTCGGTGCCGCCGCGCATGAGATTTCAATCCACACACCCGCTTGGGGTGTGACTCGCCGTATATTGGTCATCGCCGAGGTAGAGGTCATTTCAATCCACACACCCGCACGGGGTGTGACCGGCCGGGTCATAGGCGACGGGCAGCCGGAACGTATTTCAATCCACACACCCGCACGGGGTGTGACTGTAGGTGAAAAAATGACCGAACAACCAACCCCTATTTCAATCCACACACCCGCACGGGGTGTGACGGGCGGCCGGGGTCAGGAGGAGCGCGAGGAGGAGATTTCAATCCACACACCCGCACGGGGTGTGACGCCCGACGACACGGTCTTCGGGACGCCCTGCAGGATTTCAATCCACACACCCGCACGGGGTGTGACAATCGTCAGCGGTCTCGCACGGGCCGGAGAACTCATTTCAATCCACACACCCGCACGGGGTGTGACGCCGAAACCCGAGAAATCAGTCAACGCCCCACAAATTTCAATCCACACACCCGCACGGGGTGTGACGGTTCCCACCCATTTTTCCGCAGCGAGTTCCATTATTTCAATCCACACACCCGCACGGGGTGTGACTGCGGGCGCTTGTATCTGCTGCGGCCGGCACTACTATTTCAATCCACACACCCGCACGGGGTGTGACGCGTAAACTTAAGGGGGCTTTAGAGTGACACATAATTTCAATCCACACACCCGCACGGGGTGTGACGGTGTGGAGTGCGACTTGGGCGAGTATGGATTATAATTTCAATCCACACACCCGCACGGGGTGTGACGCCCGGAATACTTCGGACTGGATGGACATGTATATTTCAATCCACACACCCGCACGGGGTGTGACGATGTATATCATGGAAAACACCATTAGAATGTTATTTCAATCCACACACCCGCACGGGGTGTGACATTAAATCACCGACTGTTTTAATATCGCTATCATAATTTCAATCCACACACCCGCACGGGGTGTGACTCTATCAGGATATATGTCGTCTCCATTCATATGGGATTTCAATCCACACACCCGCACGGGGTGTGACCCCGCGCCCTCGGGGAGACCGGGATCCATGTGTTGATTTCAATCCACACACCCGCACGGGGTGTGACACGTATGCTGATAGAGCACGTGACACCCATCGAATTTCAATCCACACACCCGCACGGGGTGTGACTGCCGTTCCGGTGGATTTCATAGCGCACATTTGGATTTCAATCCACACACCCGCACGGGGTGTGACCACAGCACTCGCCGAGTCACTGCGTTCGTGTCAGATTTCAATCCACACACCCGCACGGGGTGTGACGTGGAGTGCGACTTGGGCGAGTATGGATTATAATTTCAATCCACACACCCGCACGGGGTGTGACCCCTTTTCGGATTCCTCGGGTTTACGCCCAACTATTTCAATCCACACACCCGCACGGGGTGTGACGTGGCGAGTGCTTGAGCCAATGAGACTGAAGTATATTTCAATCCACACACCCGCACGGGGTGTGACAGCCCTGACTTTGAGACTCTAGAGTGACCCATAATTTCAATCCACACACCCGCACGGGGTGTGACGTTCTTGATGTTGGGGAAAATGATTAACCTATATATTTCAATCCACACACCCGCACGGGGTGTGACAAGGCGGATTTGGTGATGTTGCGATTGTGACAACTGATTTCAATCCACACACCCGCACGGGGTGTGACAGTCAGGGCTTTGGGACGGAGATGGTAAAACATGATTTCAATCCACACACCCGCACGGGGTGTGACGGCCGTAGCCATTCTTAACGGCGATGTGCCAATATTTCAATCCACACACCCGCACGGGGTGTGACGAATACATCGCCTTCCACCTTCACCGACGCGGGATTTCAATCCACACACCCGCACGGGGTGTGACTTGTTTATCTCAGCACATATAAGGACAATTACGCATTTCAATCCACACACCCGCACGGGGTGTGACCCTCCACGGACACACGCATGCACGCACACTGAAAATTTCAATCCACACACCCGCACGGGGTGTGACTGGCTCCGCAATGTCGGGACTACGAATGATATGATTTCAATCCACACACCCGCACGGGGTGTGACCCGAGTCCCGGCAAAACATCATGGCGGTTCTGATATTTCAATCCACACACCCGCACGGGGTGTGACCTCAAGGGCGTGCCAATGCGTGAATACGATAGGGTATTTCAATCCACACACCCGCACGGGGTGTGACTTTGAACGCAAATGGAAGTTAATCGTGACCTCGGTATTTCAATCCACACACCCGCACGGGGTGTGACTATAATATGGGTCTTTCAAGACGGCTATGTGAGGATTTCAATCCACACACCCGCACGGGGTGTGACGGCCCGAATTGTATGCTCGTCTATACACATAAGTCTATTTCAATCCACACACCCGCACGGGGTGTGACTTCGGTCAAACGATTGCGTGTCTTCTCCCTTCGGGATTTCAATCCACACACCCGCACGGGGTGTGACACCCTGATTATGGTGTATGTGGACAGTATATGGGATTTCAATCCACACACCCGCACGGGGTGTGACAACGGGCGAGCACGGTCGATGAGCGGCGCTTGTTATTTCAATCCACACACCCGCACGGGGTGTGACGAGGTAGTCCCGTTCGGTGCCGCCGCGCATAACATTTCAATCCACACACCCGCACGGGGTGTGACCAATAGCGATCGCGAATGCCACAACGGCGAGGATATTTCAATCCACACACCCGCACGGGGTGTGACGGATTAAGATGGAGTCCGACAAACTAATAGCGATATTTCAATCCACACACCCGCACGGGGTGTGACGGGGTCGCCGACTGCGGCGGTGGTAGGGGAGAGGATTTCAATCCACACACCCGCACGGGGTGTGACTTCACCACCTACGTCCAGCCAACAGCCCTGCCCTTATTTCAATCCACACACCCGCACGGGGTGTGACCATCTGGATGATGCCATCGAAGAGACCGGAGATATTTCAATCCACACACCCGCACGGGGTGTGACTCGAGGACGCTATCGACTGGCCGGTCGCCAACCCATTTCAATCCACACACCCGCACGGGGTGTGACCAGGTCGCGTATGAGGGCCGTGGATAGGCCGGTAATTTCAATCCACACACCCGCACGGGGTGTGACGTGCTGCGGGAGTTTCCGCTGCGAGACCGTGACCCTATTTCAATCCACACACCCGCACGGGGTGTGACGGGCACGGCTCGACGATCGGGGATAGCAGGGGAGCATTTCAATCCACACACCCGCACGGGGTGTGACTGGGGGCATCCATTCACGCTCCTCCTACCGCCCTATTTCAATCCACACACCCGCACGGGGTGTGACCCCCGACGAACCCGTCGCCGCTCTCGTTCGGCTGAGTATTTCAATCCACACACCCGCACGGGGTGTGACGGTGAAGGCCGAGGCGTCGGCGAGACCGAGATCGATTTCAATCCACACACCCGCACGGGGTGTGACGTGGTGCTCGGCGGGATCGGCGTGTGGCTCCTGTGATTTCAATCCACACACCCGCACGGGGTGTGACACCATCTGCCCTGCCACCTCAGTATAGGAGGCTATTTCAATCCACACACCCGCACGGGGTGTGACCGGTTCAGGCCCGTGAGCGAGACGCCGCCGGCGTATTTCAATCCACACACCCGCACGGGGTGTGACAGCTGCTTCTCCCGCGCCCACCGATCGATGGCAGCATTTCAATCCACACACCCGCACGGGGTGTGACCCCAGTCCTCGCCGATCGACATCGCCAGCATCGAATTTCAATCCACACACCCGCACGGGGTGTGACCACCTGACAGGTGCCGCCAATAGTGTTGGAGAGGGTATTTCAATCCACACACCCGCACGGGGTGTGACTTTGAGAAAAAGGCTGCGTATCGGGCCGAGCAGAATTTCAATCCACACACCCGCACGGGGTGTGACGCTCTCTCGGGGTCGGCTTCGTCGCCTCCACCCAGGATTTCAATCCACACACCCGCACGGGGTGTGACGTGCGCTGATCCGTTCGGGGATCTCTGGCTGTCTATTTCAATCCACACACCCGCACGGGGTGTGACAGCGGAGCCCATCAACCTCTATCCTATCCTCATATTTCAATCCACACACCCGCACGGGGTGTGACACAAGGACGGCCACCCCATCAAGGTATTACAGCCTATTTCAATCCACACACCCGCACGGGGTGTGACGGGCTGAGCCTGGCCGACTTCATGTAAAATAGAATTTCAATCCACACACCCGCACGGGGTGTGACAGTAACTTCCCGGCGACAGAAAACGGTTGGCAGGGATTTCAATCCACACACCCGCACGGGGTGTGACGGAGGGTGAGGATCTCCTCCCCCTTCCCGATGTCATTTCAATCCACACACCCGCACGGGGTGTGACCCAGGGCGACGTTTACGGGTTCGGTTTTTTTCAGATTTCAATCCACACACCCGCACGGGGTGTGACAACAGAGTCTATCCAAATTATAACCCTCGTTGGTATTTCAATCCACACACCCGCACGGGGTGTGACGCGTTTTCCGATGTGGAGGCCAAACTCCAGACCAAATTTCAATCCACACACCCGCACGGGGTGTGACTGTGACCGCCGGCGATTACACCTATTACCCGTGATTTCAATCCACACACCCGCACGGGGTGTGACTAGAGACGTACGCGTCCGCATTGGTGTTGGTATCTATTTCAATCCACACACCCGCACGGGGTGTGACAATGGGCGGGTTTTCAGACCTCCGGACAGGTAGATTTCAATCCACACACCCGCACGGGGTGTGACCGCAAATGAATCCAGATCGCGTTATGATCATACGAAAGAAGATCGGCACCGATATGGACTAATATCATTTACACGCCGGGCACTAAATATTAATTTCGGCCATTGCGGCCCATATAACATTATTTGAAAAACACTGTGTTGTGTGGATCAAATTTCCCTGTTATATATCCATTTTTCTGAGGGTTATATTCTAAGACCCGAAGAGAAACTCCAACCACAAAAAATAACTATTATCAATCGATTCTCTCTGCGAACCCATTAATAAAACAATGATCACTATAGGTTCGCAGAGATCATAGCACTAATAAACCTTCTGGATCGTAGCCTTTTTTGGTACCGAAGTGCTCCACCCGGTTTTTCCAGTTCTTACCCAGGTAATAAAACCTCAGACTATCTTTATCCTCATCTATGATCTCACATAAAGAATGTTTAAGCTGTGCGAACTGAGCCGGATCCACGAGGCACTCAAATACGGAGTTCTGGACTCTCTGTCCATAATTCACGCACTCTTTTGCCACTCTTCTCAGTCTGCTCTTCCCGCCTTCTGATTCTGTGCTCACATCGTACGTTACCAGTACCATCACTCCGATCACCTCAATTCATAAAAAATGGGGGATACCCATCAATATCCCCACGCAAATAGCGCGCCAGCAACATCGCCTGCACGTAAGGAATTAATCCGACAGATATCTTCTCATTTAAATAGGGGTGAGTAATTTCGTCCTGCTTTCTCTTTTGCCAGGCCGAAAGCACCTCTTTTCTTCCATCGTCAGTCAGGATCACGCCGCCATTTTCCTTCTTGAGGAAATCTTTTCTACAGACCTGCCTGAGATTGACCATATTCAATGCAAGGCGATCGGCCATGAATGGGCGGAGTTCCTCCATCAAATCAAGTGCAAGACTCGGCCTTCCTGGACGGTCTGTGTGAAAAAACCCAACATATGGATCGACTCCAACCGTTTCTAAGGCAGATTCAACATCATGGGCGAGCAGCGTGTACAGAAAAGACAGGAGAGCATTCATGTTGTCAAGTGGAGGCCTCCGATTCCTCTGAGACAGGAAAAAATCATCCTTTTGCTTGAGAATCAGTTCATCCAGTGCGCCAAAGTAGAATTTTGCGCAATTTCCTTCAATTCCACGAAGAGAATCTGAATTATAACAGGAATCAATACTCTGAAGATTTTCAATCAGCAAAGAATCGATGAAACGAATTTTATCGTGATCGATTGCATCTCCGTGGTCACGCAGACTTCGACCGAGAACCGTCCTGCAGTTGACGATTTTTCCTATGATGAAGCACCTGGCGATCTCCAGGGATTCTTCTGCGTCATCTGCTTTTCGATATTGAGTCCGCCGCAGCAGAACATTGCCCCGGACCCGCCCATGAACGCGTGCCAGAAATTTTCCATGCGGCGTCAAAAAAGAGAGACCGACATTATTGTCGGTGCATAGTCGCATCAATTGAGGACTGGCCCCCATATATCCAAAGCAGACTATACCTTCAAGATTATGTATCGGAATGCGAAATTTTTCAGTATTATTGATTTTAATGACAACATTCTCTCCCTCCCGGAGAAGATATGATTCGGGAGTCGTGACATATAATGTGTTCAGTAATTTTCTCATGGATGGAGAGTCCTTAAACTAAAAATACAACTTTGTAAATATAAATCCTTCTAAAAAACAAGATTATCTTAGAGATCGCCGGCACATGCATCCTTCAAATGTTTGTCGACATATTTACGGACTGAAACCGATTTTTTCGTCAGTTTGGGAACACAGACATCGACAAGAGAGCAGAATTTGCAATTCTGGGATTTTTCAGCCGGCGGAGTGGTTCCCTTCTTAAAGAGGTCGTGCATCTCGTCGGCCAGGGAGATCACGAGTGTTCTCAGTTCTTCCGTGATCTTAAGGTGGACCCTTCTCCGAATCTCGTTATAATAGAAGTCAGCAGTAGTTATGCGTACATCGAACATCTCTTCCAGGCACATTGCCTGCGCACAGAGTTGCACCTCATCGCGCTCGTCAATCTTTGGCTTTCCCCTTTTGTACTCTACAGGTTGCATTTTCCATAGACCCTCATAGCCTGGAAGAGAAACACCATGTTCAGAACGAGTGTACTCAACAACATCTGCCACACCGTAGAGGCCGAGATGATACGAAACCAACGGAAAAGCCCTTGATATCACAACGTCGCCCCTGCTTTCTCTCAGGAACGGGTCATCCACGCGCTCATGGAGAAAGTGGCCTTCTGTCGTCCGAAGGTTCTCCTCCCACTGGCGCTCAATATGGATAAGAGCCCATTGGCGCTTGCAAAAACGAAAATGTTGTATGCCAGACAACGAGAGCAACTCGTCTTCGGCATATTTCTTTTCCATCATAACTTTTCGATCAACTCGACGCCCTTCGGGATGTCGTCAGCGATCGTGACGTTATAATCTGCGAAAGAACGGGGTGGCAGATCGCGGGAGAGATGTTCCACCTTCACCTTGTCGAACAGGATATGAGACTGGCAGTTGCCGAGTTCGCTTTCATGCTTGAAAACAATCAGTTTCCGTGCAGACATTTTACCCCGTGCCGCCGAATGGTCGTGCTCAAACATATTGATCAGGCTGTCCCAGAGCAGGTTCAGATCGTCCTCATTAAATCCGGTGGTCTTTTTTGCCAGGTGCGCTGAAATGTAACCTTCGGCACGATACAGGCCATAGGGCACAATCTGTTTTTTGCCCATCGTCTGGCCCTTTTCAGCGTCTCTCTCGTTTGTAACGGCACAACGGGTGACGGTTACTTCCTGCTGAAAGATCGGATCCGCGCTGCGGGCAAAACAAAACTGCACAGGGCCTCTGACCTGGCCACAGTTAACCTCCGTGGTCATCACGGCACCGAAGGCCCGAATATCAAAGAAGTTCTGACACATGAATTTTGTCAGTTCGTCGTCTTTCGGTTTCTTCGAATCCGGTTTGATCCCGAGATAATCATAGGCTTTCTTGTTCTGATCATTGAGCACGACACCGGACTTGACATAGATGTCATAACCTGCCTCCCCACTTTTCACAAGGTCAACGTAATCCCTGATCTTTCTTTTGAGGCAGACATCGGTGACGATGCCGTAGCCGGTCTGCGGATCCACCCTGGGCATATTGCCCATATCGGGATCCCCGTTAGGGTTTCCGTTTTCAACGTCGAACAGCAGCACAAATTCGTATCTATTCTTGATAATTTCACTCATAATTACGCCTCCTCACTTGAAACGGTCTCTTTCTTCTTGTAAAACGCCTTCCGCTGATGATAGTAGCCAAGCATGAACATGCCCTGATCTTCAAGATTCAGGTATGCCGGAAACTCATCCACCCCGGCCAGGATCTCTTCAATCGACTGACTGGACTTGAACCCCCAGTCAGACTTGGCGATGTGGTGTTGTGCAAGCTTTAACAGAACAGGAAATACAACGGCGGGCGTTGAAGAAGCGCTGCTGAAGTACTTGCTGTTAATGGTGCTCTTCATCTCTCTGTTCGTATCACTCTGTACCTTCTCAAGAACGGCAAACAACCTTCCAAGGCGATACGGCACGTTTGAACTGTCTTCGTTTAGACTCACGGTAATCACATCCATTTTGAGATTCGTTAATCCTGATCTGCTCAATCTGAGCAGATATGCTTTGATAAGCCCGGCTCTGACAACATTGATTGATCCCTCGACCTTCACGCGGCTCAGGATCGCGCTGTACAACGGCATCGGATAGGCGGTGCCGGTCAGGATCGATCGCATAAGCAGGCCGCCGAGAAGCGGTGAAACCACTTTTCTGTCAGAACTCTGAGGCACGGTTTCATTCAACAGGCGGTAGACCGAGAAGTATCGCGGACCCGAATCGTCCCGGACGATCTCCATGTCCAGGTGGTGACGTGCCACCTTCGCTATAAGATCCTCAACGGTATCGACATACCAGAAACGGACGGCAAGCCGGGCATTGTTCGGAGACAGGCCAAGGATATAGAAATTCGTCTCCGGGTCCGTCCCGATGTCCTCTTGATGTATTTTCGTACCGGAGCGGACCTTGGTGAGAATATCTCCGATCTGTTTGATCGTCGCCGTGTCCCGTACCCGAGAGCCCTCGGCATTCTGATCTTCAATCTTCTCTGCCTCCTGAGGGTCGAAGAAGAACCTCACAAGATCTTCACAGGATTTATCCCCGGTTTCAGCCCAGAACACCACTGTCGTATCAGCGATTCGGATTCTGTTACTCTGGCCTGCAAGAAGATATTTCAGGGCAGTCGTGTACTTAAACATCGACGATTCGCTGATGGGAGAGTTCAAACTTTGGCTCTTCCCATACGAACAGAAAGCCTCATTGTTGAAGCTGACAAGAGAAGCCCCTGCCGACTGAGCCCCGACAACACCCTGTATTTTATTATGTACCTGAGATATGGGCCCCACCTCTCCGGTCACCAGACACTGGGCGACAAATACATCGCCAGACTCATTCTGAGAGTAGTTTTCCCAGGCGTTTCTTACCGCACCTTTCCGGTGTAAAAAATCCCCGTTGCATTCAAAAACACAATTGCCACCGGCGAGAAGATCATCCTTATACTGTCTGGTCTTTGAATTTTCAAGGAACTCTTCCGGCTTCCAGCCATCTAGAAACGTAAGGAATCCACGGGCGCCAGGATCGTCCAGCCCGTCCAGTATCTCGTGCTGACGGGCTCTGAACTCCTCAAAGCACTCCCTTGAGCGTCTATGAACCAGAGTTACGTCTTTGTCGTTCTCTTCAAGTATCGTATACTCGGCAGGATCGTTCTCAGGTGAAGAAGAGCTGAATTTCTTCTCAAAATCACCTCTTTTCATCTTTTCAACGCCAAAAACGTACTTTGCATTGTCACAGACAAAATACGGAACAACCCCGCTTGAACGAGATTTCTGGATAGGAACATCCATATTTTTGGGTTTTGGCTTCTTTTCGTCGCTCCTGAGATCGACAATATTTGAAAGAACGCCATCGGGGGATATGACAAGTGCAAATGAAACCTTCGCACTGCTGTACCCCAACCGTGGAATGTCAACATTCTCATCCCTCCCCAAAATATCATAATGACGACAGAGGGACTGGATGATCATGAAACGCCTCCGTAACACAGGCACTTCTGAACATCAATAACTCCGTCCACCATACTGGCGCGGAAAAAGATGGCTTTCGTCTCGTCGGAAAAATCGATGTCATACAGCATGAACCCGAGATCCCGCTCTCCTCCTTTTTCACCGCGATAGCAGGACACAGGAACTTCCCCTTCAATGAATTCAAACTGGGTCGGAAATTCACGACAGCCGAAATATGGATGATGGAAGCACTGACCTTTCCGCATCCGCCGAAGTGCGATATTGTAATGCTTTTCGACGGTGTCATCGGGCCCTGCTCGATCTGTCATCTCAAAATGCGCCTCAATAACATAGCAGACATCACGGAGGACAAGTGAGGCTCTTTGAACCGTATCCTCTGTAGAATCCTGATAAAGGGCGACATCCTCCCCCTTGAACGCTTTTTTCACATTAGCCGCAGATATTTTTCCCGGTCTCTCATTCCTGCGGATATTGTCGAACCTGATCGGGTTCAGGACGTGGATTTTGTCAATCTTCCAGGAAATCGCAGGCTTCCAGTAAATCGCTTCAAGAATTCCTCGGGCTGCTGAGGGGGTTATGACATCATAGCTGACGCGCTCAACTTTCATCTCCGGTCGCGTGAAGCAGGCATAATCTCCCCATACTTTCAATTTAATTCCAAATCCGATTGCAATCACCTCCTTAAATAATGAACAATGAATTTTCATCAAGATTATATTTTCGGTTTAAAAGACCAATATTTTCAGAATAGAAATCTTCTCCACCCCTCAATACAAAAAATCTATCACCGATAGAGGTGATCGCATTGGCTTTTTCCAGTTCCCTGAACTCTTCGAGATAAATGCTCACTGTATACCCCTGCAAACTTCGAACATATCGCCCCGGAAATCCCGTGCGCTGAATATCTTCGATAATGGATCTGGCCCTGTCATCGTACGGGATAATGATATCCCGCGTATTATTCTCAATGAGGTTGAACGCGCCGGCCACAGCCTCAAAGGGAAATGCAATTTCATTCAGTCTCTCTTCAAAACAAGGCAGAATGCCCTTATCATCGAGTCCATCAGCCTCATAAAAATACAATTTCTCGAAATACCGCTCCACAGCAGGCAGCGACAGGGGATCATCGCATTCATCAAAGATCATACCGCCGATTTCAGCAACACGACTCTGCCAGCGTGTCGGCCGGCCATAAGCTTCAGTGGACCGGAAGACATACACTTCTCCGGAATGCAGTTTTCCTTCACGGTTGCATCTTCCTGCAGCCTGACAGACAGAATCAATCCCAGATATCGCCCGGTACACAGCAGGAAAGTCGATGTCGACGCCAGCCTCGATCAGCTGGGTGGAAACAACACGGCACTCAGCCCCTTTTCTTAGAAGATCTTTGATCTCTTTCAACTGCTTTCTCCGGTGGACCGGACACATTCGCGCACTCAGATGATAGCAGTTCCCGGATTCAGAGATCAATTCGAACAGTTTTTGTGCGTGTTTTCGGGTGTTTACGATGCACAAAACCTGTTTGTGCGCCATTAATCTGGCTGAAAGATCAGCATCATCGATAGCGCCGAGATCAGTAACATGAACGCGCCTGAATACTTTGTACAGTTCCTGTGGGGAGCGCATAATCTCAACGGGTCTGACACGCTCATCCAGAAGTCCATTGAGATTCGGCTGAGTTGCCGTGCAAATAACAACCGTTGATCCGTAATTGACCACCAGTTCGGAGAGTGCGGCAAGGCACGGTTTCAAAAAGCCCGTGGGTAACATCTGGGCTTCATCGAGGATAATCACACTCTTGGCGAGGTTGTGCAACTTCCGACATCTGGATACGCGGTTGGAAAAAAGAGATTCAAAAAACTGAACATTTGTTGTGACGACAATCGGAATGTCCCAATTCTCAGAGGATAGTTTCAGTTTATCCGCAACAAGATCAGTGTTTTCAGAGTTTTCGTTCTTAGGATCATAGTTGCTGTGGTGTTCGAGTACGTTGTGATTTCCAAAGATTTTTCGGAATACATCGGCATTCTGTTCGATGATGCTCGTATATGGTATGACATAGAAAATTCTGTTCAGATCGTGTTTTTTCAGATGGTCGAGAGCAAATGCCATTGAAGAGAGGGTTTTTCCTCCTCCAGTCGGAACGGTCAGGGAGAACATCTGCGGCGGCAATTCGGCCTTCTCTCTGCATTGTTCATAGATTTCTCTTCGACATCTATTGATCAAGTTATCTTCAGCAGTTGAAAGTATGGCGTTCATGTGGTCATCGAACTTCCTGGAAAGCGTATCGAATGCCTCATATTGCCCTCTGAGAGAGGATTTATCAGGGGACATAAATCCTTCCGTATCGAGAAAATCCGCATCAACGAGACATGAAAAGAGCATGCGGATGTAAAACGAAATCGCAAAACCCATTCGTTTATTGATTGGTGTAAGACAGGGACGTACATTCTTCAGATCCGGGATTGAAATTTCATTTTTGTATGCCGAGTAGTCCGGCAAATAAGGTTTAGATAGACGCTCCTGGAGTCCGGACTCTGCACTCCCATAATCGAGAAGGCCACCGTGGTGTCCGGTTATGATATATTCAAGGATATGGCTTTGAAAACTACCATAGAATGTTTCAGACTCTTTTGCCCCTGCAGTAGAATGATCAACCCTGATATTGGCGCCATCAAGACGCCTCTGAAATTCAGGTGAATATTTCCCAATATCATGCAGCAACCCCCCGGCATATCCAAAGCGCTCTGCGTTGAATTCACCGGCGAATCCGGAGGCAATATTCGCTACGTTTTGCAGATGGACTTTCAGGATCTGCCAGTTATTCTTATCCGGGTCATCTGTAGAATGGGCGTAATACATGGCATTTCACTGTGTGATCATCCTTATGACTCTCGATAATCCTTCCTATTTGATATAGGGGCAGCAATTACTTCAAAAAATGAGTTTTCAGAGTGAAACACTAAGACCACAGAGTATGAAGTGAATTAAGATCTTAGCAGGAGAAGAGATTCAGGCTCCCCAAAAGATGAGACATGACATAATACTGGAGGAACAACCCAAGAATACACGCGGCGCTCCAACCACATTATAAACTCCTCCCTGTGGTCCTCATACAGATCAGAGAATGTCTTGAATTTTCCCTCGTTTCTCAGAGTGCATATGTGTACCATCTGTGCCATCTATGCTGTAACAGGGTAGCGATAGAATCGATGTACCAGGTTCGGAGACAGACCGCAATGTAAGAAGGAGGAAGAGAGGGTTAAAATATTTGGTGCAATTTAGGCATTTTAATTCCGGAAGAACAGACATAAGACCATGAAACGATACAAAAAATTTGGATTGCCTGCCGATCCTGAATATGCCATGCAAGAAAAAATAATCGGGGAAATCGAGTCCTTTCTCTGCCTGTCGGGAAAAATTATTCAATCACCCTAAACCACGCGTCCCGCAGTCCCACATTATACTGGGCGATGAACATCGCATCACCAACTTCGACAGCGCCGTTCCAGTGGACATCAGTACGCTCAAAATCATCGGTATTCTTTTCAGGCGGATCAAGCAGCCCTACAACCTCTTTGAGCACACGCAGGGTATCAGCCTGATTTACCTCACCATCATTATTGGCATCACCGAGAAGAACCCCTGAAGTGACCCTGATGTAACCGGGATCGGTAAAGGTATCTTCACCCCCGTTAATCGAGAGCGCAACCGAATAGCTGCCGGGTGCAGTGTAGACATGAACCGGGTTTTGTTCGGTCGAGTTTGCGCCATCACCGAAGTTCCAGAACCATGAGGTGACATTGCCGGTGGATGTGTCAGTGAACTGCACCGTAAGCGGGGTATATCCCTGGAGAGGTTCAGCAGTAAAGTTTGCCGCAGCAGGGAGGGTTACTCTGATTGACATCCCTTTCAGAATTGAGAGAAGGTTATCCTGCCATACAACACCCCAGTTGCATGACGTATTCGTCTGAACCGAAAACTCAGATGCATCCGCCGGCAGCATAGATGCAGGTATTTCTGCCTTATTCGTGACTCCCAGATCCGCACTGCCATTGTTCTGACCTTCCCAGACATATGCTATCGGTTTGTGCATCACCGCGGTTCCATTGGGAATGATGGTTGTATCAAACCTGAAGTAATACTCTGTTCCGATTACAAGAGCAGATTTGTCAAGTTTCAGGTGATAACTACCGTCTGTCAGAAGAGGCGTTGAAAGAGGTGCATTTGTCATAAAAGACGAGTTGATAATTTCAGTTGTCATATTGTGGTCTTTTGCTGATGCAAACCCGACAAATACTGACTCAAAATCAAGGTCATCCAATACTAACGTGATATTTGTCTCCTGAATTCCGGGTGCTGTAAATGTTACCTGACTGCAGTTTCGTGTCAATGTATGGGTGAATGATCTAAACTCTGCAAATGAGGTGTCTGCCCGTGTATCAAACGCACTCTGTGGCCCGATTACATATTCCGACGGGAAATTCCACTCTGCATAGGTTGAGTTCCATGTTGCATAATCATCATACTCAACGGAGGTGATATTTGCAACTCCTGCAACATACGTCAGATTTCCGAGGTATACTTTTTCATCCAGATTCTCGGCATGCAGTCTGTATGTCTGGAAGGAAGGATAGGCCCCCGGGACAAATGTATCGTTCTCAGTTGATGCGGCAAAGTTACGGTTCAGATCAAACCGTGCCTCTGGTACAGGTGCGGAAATGGTTATCAGATGTACCTTTGTTATGGTGTCCGAACCGCCTGCATTGGATACATTCAGGCTCACATTGAAAGTGCCTTCCATCGTGTAGATATGCGATGGGTTCTGAACGGTTGATGTGTTCCCGTCACCGAAGTTCCATACCCATGACGCCGGATTTCCTGTAGACGTGTCGGTGAACTGCACTGCGAGGGGAGCGGAACCGCTTGTCACATTAGCAATAAAAGCGGCAACAGGTGGGGTGGCGGGGGTGTACGATCTGAACACCTGTATCCTGTTATTGTATTCATCCGCCGCATAGACAAGGCCGTCACCATTGACTGCAACACCGAGCAGCCCTGAAAACTCACCATCACCGGAACCTGAGACCCCCCATGTGGTGATGAAAATACCATTGCCGGTAAACTTCCGGATATCAGAGGATGCCGTATAGAGATCAAAGGATGTCACATAGACATTTCCGGCATCGTCCGTTGCGATACAGGAAGGAGAAAGGAGTTGCCCGACTCCCTTGTCATCTGACACCCATGTGGCAATGAAGGTGCCGGAGATGTCGAATTTCTGAATCCGTCCACCATAGCCGTCTGTAACATAAACATTGCCGAAAGGATCTGTCGCGACACCCTGTGGATCCATGAACTCCCCGGCGCCGGTGCCATACGATCCCCATTTCGTGATGAAGGTGCCGTTAGAATCGAACTTCTGGATACGGGCAATGACATACTCTTCAGCATCTGCCACATAGATGAATCCGTCCTCATCCACTGCGATGCCACGGAGACCACTGAACTGCCCGTCACCATAGCCAACCGGCCATCCCCCCCATTTCGTGATGAAGGTGCCGTTGGCATCGAACTTCTGGATACGGTTATTGCCTGAGTCTGCCACATAGACAAAACCTTCACCATCGATAGCGACTCCTTTCGGGAAGGAGAAATTTCCATTCGCTTCGATCACGGGGAGCTCACCAGGTAAAGATGGTGATTCCTCATGTCCCCATGTTGTGATAAAGGTGCCATTGGCATCGAACTTCTGGATGCGGTGATTGTTCGTATCTGCTACATAGACATTGCCGGCATCATCAACCGCGACACCCTTCGGGTATGAGAACTCGCTGTCACCGGGCGGCTCAGAGCCCCATGTGGTGATGAAGGTGCCGGAGCTGTCGAACTTCTGGATGCGGTTATTATAGTGATCGGTTACATAGACGTGGCTTTCTGCATCAACCACGATACCACGCGGCTCTTCAAACTCTCCGTCCCCGGTGCCCCGTAGGCCCCATGAGGTGAGGAATGTGCCGGTGCTGCTAAATTTCTGGATGCGGTTGTTAAGTGAATCAGCCACGTAGACGTTGCTGTCTGCATCCACTGCGATGCCTGTCGGAGAACGGAATTGTCCGATTCCCGCGCCATACGATCCCCAGGCGGCAATGAAGGTGCCGGAGTTGTCGAACTTCTGGATCCGTGAGTTAATGGGGTCTGTCACATAGAGATTGCCGGCACGGTCTACTGCGACGCTATCTGGTCCCAGCCCGAATTGCCCATCGCCAGAGCCCTGAGAGAATACAAATTTTGTGATGAAAGTGCCGGAACTATCGAACTTCTGGATACGGTTATTCCAGTAATCTGATACATAGAGGTAGCCGGCACTGTCCACGGTGATACCACGCGGATCGGAAAACTCCCCGTCGCCGGAGCCATACGATCCCCATTTCGTGATGAAGGTGCCGTTTGCATCAAACTTCTGGATCCGATTATTATAGAGGTCTGCCACATAGACGTTGCCGGCAGCATCCATCACAACGCCATGCGGTCCATTCTCGGAATAAGAATCATAGTCGCATCCAAACTCCCCGTCGCCGGAGCCCGGAGATCCCCATTTGGTGCTAAAGGTACCGTTACGGTCAAATTTCTGGATCCGGAGATTATTGGAGTCTGCCACGCAGACATTACCTGCGGCGTCCACCCCGATGCCCATTGGGCCAAGGAGCCGCCCATCGCCATACGATCCCCATTTCATGACGAATTCGTAGTCTTCTGCCAGAGGACTCACGGTTATGTAGTCATTCTTTGTATTGGTGTCGCTTCCTACTGCATTCGTTGCTGTTAATGAGACAGTATAAAAGCCCGGTATCATATAGGTCTTTTTTGGGTTCTGTTCATGTGAGATTGTACCGTCCCCGAAAGTCCATTGCCATTCCGTTGGTTCTCCGGTTGATTCATCGGTGAATGTGACTGTCAGCGGGGCTGTACCAGCGGTTGGCAGAGCAGTGAAGCTGGTGAACGGCATTCCTTCGGGAATGGGTTCAAATATCTGGATGCGATGATTCCGTGCATCTGTTACATAGACGTTGCCGGCATTATCCACCAGGGTATCCCACGGCTCGTTAAACTCCCCTTCGCCTGTACCATACGAACCAAATTCTGTCAGGAAGGTTCCGTTGGTATCAAATATCTGTATGCGATGGTTCAGGGAATCTGCCACAAAGACATTTCCCCTCGAATCCACCGCAATACCCCTTGGTACGTTGAACTGTCCGTCGCCTGAGCCTGCAGTTCCCCATTTCGTAATGAACGTGCCGGTGCTGGTGAATTTTTGGATGTTGTTATTCCCCGCATCAGACACGAAGACGTTGCCGTCTGCATCCACTACAATGCCATGTGGGCGGTCAAACTCTCCGTCACCGGTACCACCGGAACCCCATTTGGTGATGAAAGTACCGTTTGAATCAAACTTCTGGATCCGCTGGTTGGCATTATCTGCTACATAGATGGAGCCGTCTGCATCAATGGTGATGCCCTGTGGAAAGTCAAACTGCCCGTCACCGGTGCCGTAGGATCCCCATTTGGCGATGAAAGTGCCAGTGCTGTCAAACTTCTGAATGCGGCTATTCCAGGTATCTGTCACATAGACATTGCTGTCGGAATCCACTGCAATACCATGCGGCATGTTGAACTCCCCATCTTCTGAATATCCGGAAGAGCCCCATTTGGTGATGAATGAACCAGTTCTATTGAACTTCTGGATGCGGTCATTCCCATAATCCACCACATATATGTTACCGGCAGTGTCCCTGACGATACCGTCAGGATACGTGAACTCTCCGTCAGCTGTGCCCCTGGATCCCCACTCTGAGATGAACCTGAAGTTTGCCGGTGTCGGAACATCGGTGGCGTTTATGTAATTTACCTTTGTGACGGTACTGCTCCCCTGTGCATTCGTTGCATTGAGTGAGACGGTGTAGGTTCCAATAGTTGTGTAGGTCTTCTTTGGGTTCTGGTCGGTTGAATTGGTTCCGTCACCAAACTCCCAGAACCACTGTGTCGGCTCTCTTGTCGAGAGATCAGTGAACTGCACGGTAAGGGGGGCAATTCCAATTTTGGGTGTCCCGGAGAAGTTGGCACCTGGTGACGCCGGTTCATCAGTGACCGTTATGTAATTCTCCCGTGTTTTCGTGCTGCTGCCGTCGGCATTTGTTGCGTTGAGTGAGACAGTGTAGGTGCCCGCGGTTGTGTAGGTCTTCTGTGGGTTCTGGTCGGTTGAATTGGTTCCGTCACCAAAGTCCCAGAGCCATTGTGCAGGCCCCCCGGTTGAGAGATCGGTAAACTGCACGGTTAGGGGTGCTGTTCCATTGGTGGGTGTCCCGGTGAAGTTGGCGACCGGTGGTACCGGGTCATCAGTGACCGTTATGTAATTCTCCCGTGTTTTCGTGCTGCTGCCGTCGGCATTTGTTGCGTTGAGAGAAACGGTGTAGGTGCCCAAAGTTGTGTAGGTCTTCAGCGGGTTCTGCTCGATTGAATTGGTTCCGTCACCAAACTGCCAGAACCATTCTGTCGGCTCTCCCGTCGAGAGATCAGTATACTGCACGGTCAGCGGGGCCCTTCCGGTGGTGGGTGTTCCGGTGAAGTTGGCGACCGGTGATACGGGGTCATCAGTGACCGTTATGTAATTCTCTCGTGTTTTCGTGCTGCTGCCGTCGGCATTTGTTGCGCTGAGTGAGACGGTGTAGGTGCCCAAAGTAGTGTAGGTCTTCTGTGGGTTCTGGCTGGTTGAATTGGTTCCGTCGCCAAACTCCCAGAACCACTCTGTCGGCACTCCGGTTGAGGTGTCATTGAACTGCACCGTAAGCGGGGCTGTTCCATTGGCAGGCGTTCCCGTGAAGTTGGCAACCGGTGGTGTCGGGGTGTCAGTAACCGATATATAACTCTCTTGTATTTTCGTGCTGCTCCCATCGACATTTGTTGCATTAAGCGAAACAGTGTAGGTCCCCACTGTTGTGTACGTCTTCTGAGGGGTCCGTTCAGTTGACGTTGTTCCGTCACCAAACTCCCAGAACCACTCTGTCGGCCCTCCCGTCGAGAGATCGGTGAACTGAACGGCAAGAGGTTTTCTGCCGGAGGTGGGTGTTCCGATAAAGTCAGAAACAGGGATTACCGGGAAATTGGTGACGTTAATATAGGATTCCTTTGTGGAACTGTTACTTCCACCATCATTGGTTGCATTGAGTGATATGGTGTATAAACCGGGTATCTCATAGGTCTTTGTCGGATGCTGAAGTGTTGAGGTGTTCCCATCTCCAAAGTCCCAGAACCATTGTGTAGCATTCCCGGCCGAGGTGTCGTTGAACCGGACGGTCAGCGGAGCAGAACCAACGGTGGGATACCCGATAAAATTGGTGACAGGTGGTGGCTGGGTTACGATAATCTGACCACTATATACATATATATCACTCAGATTATCACGACCGACCCATAATGACACAATATACCAATCAGGTATCATGAAAGTGTAGTTCAGGTTCTGCTCGTCAGTTGTGTACGACCATTCGGGATCATCATAGCGTGCCAGGCTCCACTCCCATGTGTCGGGGGGTGCAAGACCACCGGTGGAGGTGTCAGTAAACTGTACGGTAAGGGGGGCAGCACCCTCGGTGGTGTTCATGGTGAAGTTCGCTTTGACCCAGTCAAGGACGGTTATGTAACCATTTTTCGTTGTTGTGTTACTGCTGATTTCGTTCTCAACAGTTAGTGACACATTGTAGACGCCGGGTACGGTATAGATGGAGAATGGATGCTGTTCTTCTGAAAAATTGCCATCCCCAAAGTCCCATGACCATGAAGTGGGCGACCCACGGGATATATCAGTAAAATTCACCCTAAGAGGGAAATCCCCTTCTGTTGGCTCTCCGGTGAAGTTGGCAAACGGAAGCGATGAGAACTTCTGGATGCGGTGATAATCCCTCTGTGCCTCGCCGTCTGCCACATAGACATATCCGCCGCTATCCACTGCAACGCCCTTTGGATACTGAAACTCCCCATCTCCTGAGCCACGGTATCCCCATTTGGTGATGAAGGTACCGTTAGAATCAAATTTCTGGACACGGTACAGCAGGCCGGATCCCGTATAATATTGCCCTTCCGCAACGAAGAGATTGCCCTGATCGTCTACCGCAGCACCGCTTGGTGGGTAGGTAAACTGGCCGTTGCCCATGCCTTCCGAACCCCATTTGGTGATGAAGGTGCCATTCGCATCAAACTTCTGAATACGATAATTCTCATCACCAACATACACACTGTCATTCTTTCCTATTGCAATAGCCATGGGAAATCTGAACTGTCCATCGCCTGCACCCTGATTTCCCCATTGTGTAACGAAGGTGCCTGTAGAATCAAACTTCTGGACACGATGATTGACGGTATCTGTCACATAGATATTGCTGGCATTGTCCACCGCAATGCCCCCGGGACTCTCGAACTGGCCTTCACCTGAACCCTTGGTACCCCATGTGGCAATGTAGGTGCCATCTCCATCGAACTTCTGGACGCGGTTATTTGTCTGTTCCACGACATAGACATAGCCTTCACCATCCACTGCGACGCCCCTGGGATACGAAAATTGACCGGCGCCGGTGCCCGGGGCACCCCATTTTGTGATAAAATCACCGGTGTTGCTGAATTTTTGTATCCTGTTATTTCCCGGATCTGCTACATAGACATCGCCTCCGGGATCCACCGCAATTCCCTCCGGCCTGATAAACTGCGCGTCGCCAGAGCCATATGAGCCCCATTTTGTGACAAATTCATATGATTCAGCGGCCTGCACCCCGGCGATGATATAGGTGCAGAGGATAAGCACTGTAAAGATATTTACCATAGATCTCTTTCTCATCATAATCGATTGCCTCTCTGAAATAGTGTTAGAAGATGTATGTTCGGACCGGACAGAAACGGATGAAGCATATTAAATATATTTTATCAAGGTATATCAAAATTTATAATTTCGTATCGCTTTGTAAAAGGCGACAATCTTATTACTATGAGTACAATAGCCAAAGAACAAGGAATGAGACTGTAAATGCCCATTAAAACAATTCAGATGGTGTAAATCATTCCTCCTGCATTCCCGGTAACCCATAACGTGTTCAAAAATTTCTCGTCCCATCATCTTTAAAATCTCAAATCGCTCTTCTCCATCGAAGCGAAAGTTTTTTTATTATCGTTATGTGTCATATACGACCCATAACGGGGAGCAAACCCACGGTGGCTGCAATTGTCTATCAAACAGATAAGCGATCCGGGATCACCTATGCCTATCAATCTGTATCATACCGGGATAAGGAGAAGAAACAATCTCGTGCCCGGCGAACCCTGATCGGTCGAGTCGATAAAGAGTCAGGAGAGATCCTCACCCTCCGAACCACCGTTTCCCCGACCCGAAGGAGCGCTTTTCAGGCGGGGAGCTTCGTCTCGATGATCCCTTCGATGAAATCGGTTCCGGCATATCCTGCTGCAATCAGGCCCAGGAGAAACTCACGATCGATCTCCATTCCGACCAGGAATACAGCGGCGAAGCTGCCCGCGATTGCACCGATTACAAGACTGAAGAGGAGTCGATTCAGATCGAACCATTCCTTCATCTCTTCGTTCTTCATCGCTGCCTGATCCGATCTCTTCTTGATTCCGACAACTGCCCTGGTCCCCTGTCCGACTGCACCCAGTAGGGCACCCAGAACCACATACAGCACTGCGGTAGTAACATCCATGTACCCTGTATTCCCGGAGACACGTAACGATGAGGAGAAAAATGGGGCACAATATTCGTTTTATTGCAATTTAGTTGATATATTTTCGGTATTTTGGAAATGCCCAATATCGTTATGTGTTGTACTTGACACCTAACGAGCGCAAATATATCCATCAATGAAATTTGTCCCGTTTATAATTTAAGTCGAAATTCAGCCATTTTGAATATGGCTCGTTATGAATTTGCGGGAATGTAGGATGTACATCACCCCGGATGAGTTCACGCCAGCATTATCCTAAAAATGTTATCACTCGCATTCGCTGATTCCACAGGGAGAGTCCTGGCGAAATCGGATGCAGAGCACCAGAGATCCATATCTCCGCCCCTAAGAGAAGACTTATCTGCTGCAACGGGAATCAGTCCGGCGGTGATGTTCTGTGATTGTTGCGGTTTCAGACGTGCACCTGGGCCATAAGGACGAGGGAAAACAGGAGCGGTTTCTCGAGTTCCTGGACCGGTGCGATACCGGGGAGATCGACCACCTGGTACTGCTCGGCGACATCTTCGACTTCTGGCGGCGGAGCAACGGACTGATCTTCTTCTGCGGGGGGAGGAAGAAAGAAGATCCTCAGGAGCAGGCCACCGTGGAACGGCTGGTAAATACCAACTGCAAAATTCTCGCGAAACTCTCCGGGCTGCAGGTGAAGAATCTCCACTATGTCGTTGGGAACCACGACTACTACATCCACCGCCTGCAGAAGAGAAATCCGGCCACCTATCCGTTCCCTGTCTCAAAGACCCTGCGACTGGAGGACGACGGAAAGGGGTACTTCTTCACGCACGGCTACGACATGGACGTCTACGCCACGATGGAGTCTCTGATGAGCATCGACCAGTACGAAACATTGAGCGAGAGCCTTTGTTTCCTGACCGATAAATCGGGATGGCTTGCAGACCGCCTGTGGGGGGTATCGGAGGTCATCGAGGATCTGAAATACCGTATCAGATCGATGCAGAAGCCACCGGCCGAGAGAGAAACAGAGATGGATCTCATCACGCGGTTTGCGCAGTCCCGCGCCGCCCACCTCTTCCTCGGGATGCACCCGATGGACAGTCTCATCTACGGGCACACCCATGTCCCTGGCTGCAAAAAGATGGACTGCGGAGCCTATGTGGCAAACACGGGGTGCTGGAGCGGGAGCGATCAGGGCTGGTATGTCAGGATATCAGAGGGTACGGTGGAGGCGCTGAATTTCAAAGGAGAAAATGTTGTTTAACCGGGCTCCCCCACCAGCCGCCCGGCCCTTGTCGCAGACAGTGCAGCGCCCGAGATCGCTCGTCACCCCCACGTACCTGCTGTGGTCCGGCACGCTGGAGAGGGACACCGGCCAGGTTTGTACTTTTGCACCGGGTTGCACCCCTTTGCACTTGCCGGGTGCAACTAAACGGACACGCAATAAGACTTTGATTTGAAATCAAACCCCTTTCTCCCCAATCATCCCCGGATGTGCACTCAAATGCAGATCGCACACACACGCACCCACAGCCGCGGGATCATCAGGGGTGGCGTGTGCGTCCCAATTTCTGTGCAATATACTATTATGAGAGAGAGAATTCTCTCTCCTCTCTATAGAATATTCATTCCAACCTCGTTCCTCCGCTTTTGTAGTTTGCACTTTTCCAGTGCAACTCCGGTGCAAACGAGGTGCAAACGTGCAATCATCAGGCGGGTCGAGATCGATCCGGCTCCTACCCCCCCACTCCACCGGCGGTATGCTCCCGCGCACCGGGAAAAGAACATCTATGTATGAGATACCCCGTCACACCACTTCGAGCACGTTCCCGACCACAGACTCCAGACCCTCACCCGAAGAGGCGACGGTGAGATCGGCATACCGCTCATAGAGCGGAACCCGCTCGTCGTACATCCCGCGGAGGCTCTGGCCAGGGAGGAGGACGATCCCCCGGGTCGTAATGTTCTTGAGCCTCCGTTCCATCTCGTCGTACGAGATCTCCAGGTACACGACCATCCCTCCGGCTTTCAGGTGCGCCATCGCAGCCTCGCTGCAGACCACGCTCCCGCCCGTCGCGATCACCGCATGCTCCGCGTGGAGGGAGAGGACCGTCTCCTCCTCGATCCGCCCGAACGCATCAGGCCCGTCCTCGTCGAGGATCGCCTGCAGCATCCTCCCGGTCCGCTCCTGGATCAGGATATCGGTATCGATGAACCGCATACCGAGGGACTTTGCAAGGATGACGCCCACAGTGCTCTTCCCCGCACCGGGCATCCCGATGAGGATGATGTTTTTGTGGTGATGCATACCGCTCTCCCGTGACCCGATGGACAGAGGGGTCCTTTATTGGTACCTAGATGGGATTTCGGTGGAGATGAAGGTTGTTTGACAAAAGGTGCAACCGCCCGGTGTTATCCCGGTCACACTCATAACCGGTAATGGATGTCGGGCGGCGTCACGACCCTGCAAAGCGGAAGTTATTTTACCCGCATCGAAGAACGGCGTTTGATCGAGCATGAATGCGAAAGGAGTTGTTGGAGCACTTCTCGGCGCTTTTATAGGTTTTCTCGGCCTGTTGTGGTTTCTGCAGGGCACGGGAATTCTTCGGATGCGTCCGATATTATGCATCGCGAACTGCGAAGAGGTCGTCGGCCCATCCCTAACCTGGGCGGCGGTTGGAGCGGTTGCTCTCATCATCGGGGCCATCGTCGTTGCCGTCAGCGTGAGGCGCGGCGGAGCGCCCTGAGACGCAAGCGGATCGAAATATCGGGATGCAATAGAAAGGCCAGGATTTTAATTCTCGGTCATAGCCTGATGCTCCCGGCCGGTTCGAGGCATCTCATCCGGGTCTATAAACGAAGAGATCAGCGGGGCGAAGCGCCGGTCTCCTCCCCATGACGCCCACCTGTGGCGATGCATACGTTGCGGCGGACCTGATGACCCGCTCCCAGGAGGAGGGAAACCGAATTCATACGCTCGGAACCATTATGCAACAGGATCGCCGTTCGGTTTTCCGCCGGAACCGTTGAATACCACGGAACCGGTTAAGTCACCCCTCGACCCATAATACCGCATGGATATCTTCGACTCGGTCTACCGGAGCACGCCACCCTGGGACATCGGCCGCCCCCAGAAGGAGTTCGTCGAACTGGCCCGGGCAGGAGAGATCACGGGTTCCGTCCTGGACATCGGATGTGGAACGGGGGATCACGTCCTCTTTTTTGCAGGCGAGGGGCACGAGGTGCTCGGGATCGACACCGCCTCCCTGGCGATCCGAAAGGCCCGGGAGAAGGCTGCAAAAAGAGGACTCCAGGCGCAGTTTCTCGTCGGAAATGCACTGGAACTCTCCGTCCTCAACAGAACGTTCGATACCGTCATCGATTCGGGGCTCTTCCACACCCTCTCCGATGAAGATCGGCCGGCCCTCGCGGAGAGCCTCGCGGCCGTCCTCGCACCCGGCGGGAGATACTTCCTGCTATGCTTCAACGAGCAGAACCCCGGCGAATACCCTCTGCCGAGGAGGATCACGCAAGATGAGATACGGGGTACCTTCCGGGACGGGTGGGTCATCAATTACATCAGGCCGGCGGTCTTTGAGAACAGCATCCGGGCCGACGGGCACCATGCCTGGCTTGCGTCGATATCGAGAACGATGCAGGGTTGACAGGGGCGGAACTGCTGGCGAACCTCCCTATTCTCCGCCCCTATTTTCCCCTGTAGCCGCACACGCTCGCCGGTGCCGGGGAAGAAAACCTATGTATGGGGGATATGCTTCTACTGTGACATGGAAGATCGGCCCCTAAAGGTCCTGGTCATCATGGGCAGCCCCCGCAGGGCAAATACCTACCACGCAGCCGAGCGGATCCGCGAGATCCTCCAGGAGAACGCACCCGTGGACTGGGAGTACGTCATGCTGCGGGACGCCGACCTGGAGCAGTGCCGCGGGTGCTACACCTGCTTCGAGCGGGGGGAGGAACACTGTCCGATCAAGGACGACGCCGCCCTCCTGGAAGAGAAGATGCACGACGCCGACGGGGTCGTCTTCGCCACCCCGGTCTACGGTCTCCAGGTCTCAGGATTGATGAAGGTTTTCATCGACCGCCATTCCTATATCTTCCACCGCCCCCGCTTTTTCCGGCAGAAGGCACTCCTCCTCACCAGCGCCGGCGTGATGGGAAACAAGGAGGTGCTGGAGTACCTCGACACCGTGGCCCGCATCTGGGGCTTCGAGGTTGTTGCCCGGGCCGGGATCGTCTCCCACGCCAACATGGGCCCGCTCCCCGCCTACAGGGTGCGGGAGAACGAAGAGAAGTTGCAGGCGGCGGCGACGGCCTTTCTCGCCGCACTCCAGAGGGGGACGCGCTCAAAACCCGGACTCTTCGACGTGATGGCATTCCATATGATGAGGGCCACTTTTGACGAACTGGGGGAACGCTCTCCTGCGGATCACGCCTACTGGACCGGGCAGGGGTGGCTCCGGAAGGGACGGCGCTACTTTGTGGATGTGCCGGTCAATCCGGTCTACCATGCCCTGGGCACGCTCGCGGAATGGTACATGCGGCGGCAGATCCGAAAGGACCTGCGGGAGATCGGTTGAACCCGGACAGATGCAGAAAGATGAAAAGGCTTGCGATGATCACTCCGGAACGAGGCGCGGTATGAGCCATGGAACTCCTCGAAGAGGCAGGTTTCGCTCCATCGAGACCTTCCATTCTTAACGAGAATCGAATCGGCATGAAGACTAATCCAGATGGCAAACACAATTAGGAGTTATGGAAAAGACATGCTTTCAAATTCATGGGATTCCGGCAATTCTCTGGGGTTCGGGCTCAAATAAAGTATATCTATACATACACGGACAGGCCGGGCGTAAAGAAGAAGCGGAAACGTTCGCTCATATCGGCTGTCATTATGGGTGGCAGGTTTTGAGTATCGACCTGCCCGAACACGGAGAACGCAAAAAAGATACAAATTCATTTGACCCGTGGCACGTCGTGCCGGAACTGCTGTCTGTTATGGAATATATCAAAGGCCGGTGGACACACATTTCTCTGTTCGCTAACAGCATCGGCGCATGGTTCAGCATGTTGAGTTTTGAAAACGAACCACTGGAAAAAAGCCTTTTTGTTTCCCCGATTCTCGATATGAACCAACTTATTTCCGATATGATGCTCCGGGCAAACGTATCGGAAACAGAGCTTGAGCGTGAACGTAGTATCCCCACTGCCTCCGGACAAACTCTTTCATGGGAATATCTTCTCTATGCTCGAAATCACCCTATTACAAAATGGAAGGTTCCAACAGCAATATTGTATGGCGAGCATGACGAACTTACCGATCGTACTGTTGTAGAAAACTTCGTGCAGCGTTTTCATTGCAATCTAACGATTATGAAAAACGGGGAACACTGGTTTCATACCCCGGAACAATTAGAGGTCTTGAATAATTGGATCGAAACGCGCCTTCGAGAGTGAACGATCAAAACCCCTCCCCCTTCCTCAATTTGACCGAGACCCCCTGCACAACGATCCTCCCCATCATCTCCTCCCGCAACCGCTCGGGGAGACGCTCCGCCTGCCACTCGCGTTCCCCGGCAGCATCGCCCCCGGCCGCCACTATAGCCTTGAGGGCATAGTACGCCGCACCATAGGCGTGCTGCGGGACATGCGCAGTCGCCACCGCCTGGCCCGCGGCACGAGCGGCAAAACAGGCCGCGTCATTCTCCTTCGCCTCGCGGGCGGCGGCATGGGCGGCAAGAGAGGCGCCGCGTATCTCGGCCATCTGAAACACACCCGTAATGACCCACCGCCGGCACGCCTCAATAGCGTTGCGCGGCCGGTCGTCCTCCGGGTACGCCCGCTCAAAATGCGGGAGCACCCGCCCGGCGCAGTCCGCCGCCCATGCCGCCATCGCGATCTGATCCTCTCTGCCGTATTTTTTCACAAACCATTCATAGTAACTTCAGGCTCTGTTAAAATGCTTCCCAAAAATCCCCATAATTACTCACTTATCTATGGAGATAGGGGGTATGACCCTCTAACAGGAGGTTTTACCATGAAAAACATTTCATGGGGTATGCTTGCATCCCCTTCCCGGACTCATGGGCGATTCAACAGAACCATGACTTGAGGTTTATTGGCATTTTATTGCGTATCCTTATCCCTTTTCTTCCGAGGCTACAGATGGCGGAACGTAAGAATCGTTTTTTGAGATAAAATGAGAGGCGAGGTAGTTAAAGAGATAGCAAAAAAGGGGTGTGAGATACAAAATGAAGTTCGAATAACAAATCAAAGGCCGGAAAAACCCGGAAAGGGGTCAGAGGACCTGCTGGTTGTGGAGATCGCTTACGTAATCCCCAGGGCTTCTATTGTAACCTCGGTGACCCGGGTCGCCGAGTCCATCTCACTCGATGACAGGTCCAGAAGGTTCTTGAGGAAGGCGAAGGCGAACCCGCATGATGGATCAGCAAAGCCTATCGTACCCACACCTTCATATCCCATGGCATGCGGAAGCCCTTTCGTCGGACCAGACCCGCCACCCAGGGTGTAGCCAAGACCATGGGCTGTCCACCAGCGGAAGTCAATCATGTCAGGCTCTTCGGATTGTGGTGCACCTGCGATGGCGATGCGTTCCGGGTTGAGTAGCCGCACGCCGTCCAGCACCCCACATCCGGCCAGCATAGCGTAGTGACGTGCAAGGGAGCGGGCGTTTACGATCGCCCCTGCTCCCGGGATAATCGCACGTCTCACCTCCGGGAGATTGAATGTCGCCGCAGAATCCCGCAAAGGGTGGTTCGGGGGCATGTCCATCCGGGAGAGGAATTCGGGCAGACCAGGTGTATTCTTCAAAGTCGCTATCCGGCGCTCTGCCTCTGGTGGGGCACCGAAGTACAGGTCGGTGATACCCAGTGACTGGCAGACCTCTTCCTGGAGGAATTGTTTAATGGATCTTCCATCAACCCGCCGTAGTACTTCACCCAGTATCCATCCATAGGTCAGGGTATGGTAGCGAATCCTGGTGCCCGGTTCCCAGAGCGGCTCTAAACCTGCGACCGCCTGACAGACAGCATCCCAATCGCACATCATGTCTATGTCGAACCCTGGTGGATCCTGGGGGATGCCGACCCGATGGGTCAGAGCGTGGCGAATAGTCGCCCCGGATTTGCCCTTTGCAGCAAACTCCGGCCAGTAGTTCGAGATTGGCGCATCATAGTCTAAGAACCCCCTATCGGCAAGGATATGTATACACGTAGCAGTAATACCCTTCGAGAGTGAGAAGGCAGTAAAGAGTGTGCCGCCATCTACCGGACTCTGGCTCACCTCATCTGCAAGGCCTGCCCATGCATCAATAACCAGTTTCCCATCCAGGTAGGCGGCTACCTGAACGCCAATCTCTCCGCCATCTTGCACAAGGCTTTCCAGGACGTTTCGGACTTTGGTATTCGGGTCGGTCATGAGGGCGTGTCCTCTTTGCAGAGCGTATCATCCAGCCGATGTGGATCTTCGCGTGCACGTGGGTTGCGATTCCCCGTTTCCTTTGCTGCTCCTTACGAATATGCCCGGGAATATGTGAAGAATTATGAATGGGACGGTTCTGTTGTAAGGCCTGATCCGTGAGATATTTCGGTGCAGGGGATCCGGGGTTTTTTTCCGATAGTGTATTCCTTACACATGGTGGTCCCCTGCATGTCTCCTGATCAGATTGAATTAATAACCTTCGCTGGAGAGATAAGTCTGGTCTGCCTGAGAGGCAACAAGGCCCCACGCCCCGTCTGCATTGCAAACCAGTCCGTACAACAATATCCTCTCAAGCACGGATTCTGTCTTCCTCTAGCACCCTCCCATCTACCCACATTATACCTCGGTCCAGGAAACGCTGCCCGTTACGTCGCCTCAACCCGGTGGAGGTCCTGAGTTCGAATCTCAGCGGGCCCACCGCTTTTTATGACAACTTTTGAAATACGTTTTCAGAAAATTCCTGATGTTCCTCAAAATAACTCAGGATGTATTCTTCACATTACCAGTCAACAATATCGGGTTCTCCTTCGAGAAAATCCTGCAGGTTATCCATAACATCCTGCCTTGTTCTGGAAGAATCCAGCATCAACATGACACCCATCTGCGGCGAGGCGTATATTCCTTTCCAGAAATACTCGTCGTACTCACGCCGGGGTTGAAACGCAAGGACCGGTTTTTCCGGAGAAAATAATGCACGCCTGCCGTTCGTGTTCCCGCGTGCATCCAGAAAGATCCAGCGGTTATTCACAAAAACCGCATTGTAGCAGTGAACGCAATACCCCAGCGAATCATCTTCCGCAAGGGTAAGATGCTGGTAGCAAAACCCTGCGGGAATGCCGACTCTTCGCAGCAAAGCAGCGAGAAGATTTGCCTTCGAATGGCATATCCCCGTTTTTCTGGCAAGTACGTCGGAGGCTTTCGATGTTATGACGTCTGATCCGATATCAAAACTGTGCGGAATGTCATCGCGGACGAACTCGTATGCGATTCTTGCTTTTTCAAGAGAGTCGTCTGTTCCCGAGAAAAGTTCCCCGGCCTTTGCTATAATAAGGGGGGATGAATAATCGACGTACGGGTGCTCTTCCAGAAAAATGGTCAAATTGGACATCCAGGTGAACAATCGGATATTAATTTTCACACAATATATGCCTTGCTGAAGCCAGCCCTATTTATTTCTCTTCCCCCTCATCCACGGAGGAGAAAAACACTGTCCCTCCCCTGAAGGCCCACGGCTGCCGGTCACACCCCGACATCCCCGATATGCCGCTCGGCAGACCCCACCCAGGGCGGAACCGTGACGAGCACCTGCCGGTGTCCGGGCTCCTGAAAGATGATGCAGCCAGATTCAATAAAGAAAAAAGAAGATCTTCTGGTTGGCCTCAAAAAATGGCGGCATTCGGCATTCACTTCTGTGCAGCAATAATACAGAACCCGGCCCGAGAGTCGATCCGAACAACCCGAAACCAGGTCTCCTTGAGGAGTGCCACGACTTCTTCCGGGGAATAGAACCTTGCCCTGGAGAGAAATTTTCCTTTCATCCCATCCAGAATATATTTCTGGTGGATACGCCCTCCACGGATGATAAATGCGACGATGATGAACCCATCGGGAATGAGGATACGGTGAATCTCCCGCAATGCAAGGGCCGGATTGTCAAGAAAACACAGGACTGTTACCAGGAGTACGGAGGAACAGGACCTCTCCTTTATTGGGAGGTCTTCTGCCCTGCCACGGATGATCTCAATCCCGCGATCTCGCGCCATCAGCCCGAGGGCGCGTGAGGGTTCAATGCCGAGAGTGATGCCAAGAGGAGCTGCAAATCTACCGGACCCGACCCCCACCTCGATAGAACGATTATCCAGGGGGGGCAGGACCGTGCGAATTCGAGCCAGTTCGCTGAGATAAACATCGCGGTGTTCATCAAACCAGCGGTCGTAGTCTTTCGCATATTCTTCAAAGACGTCCTGTGGCATTGACAGTCTCGGCCTCATGTCCCGTAGAGATGTTTTCGGATCCGCTCTCCGATTGCCTGCTCTCTCCCTCTCAGAGCAGAGAGGTCCACCGCCCCCTCCCGGTACGAGGAAAAGAGGAAGTAGACAAAATCCACGGTGAGATCCATCACCTCTTTTTTGAACCGGACTTCAAGGGTTGTGTCCCCGACAAAACCCTTGATGGAGAACCACTCCGGCTTCTCAAACTTATAGAATCCCTCACCGACATTAGGGAGGGCTTCAATCTGTCCGAAGTTGCCCAGGTAGGTAAAGAATTCCTTCGTCACCGGAGTATCGAGGAGAAACTCCTTCATGAAGGAGCCGTCAGCACATACTTTATGTCGAATGGACCGAATAATCCGCATTTCTTGCAATCTCCCGAATGGCGTTTGCCGTGATCTGACACTCTTCGTCCGTCGTGCACCAGGAGAGACTGAGCCGGACACAGCCTTCCCCACCATCAATAGCCCTGTGCAGGAGAGGTGCACAGTGAAGACCTGTCCGGGCAATGATCCCGTAGGCACGGGCCAGCATGAAACCCACGTCGTCGTTCTGCACGTTCCGGATATTGAAGGCGACAATCGGCAGATCAGGCCGGTCATTGAAGACGGTGATATTCGGTTCTTTCTTCAGCTCCCGGATAAGATAGGAGGTCTGCCTCCCGGCTTTTTCCGCGATGGCCTCGACACCCCTCTGGGCGACGAACTTCACTCCCGCGGCCAGCGCTGCAAGGCCCGGATAGTTGTGGGTTCCGATCTCGAACCGCTCCGGCATACCGCGGGGGTGGAGGAGCGAGAAGGAATCTGTTCCGGTCCCGCCGAACCGGACCGGACTGATCGCCTCTGGATCTCTCACGTAAAATCCGCCGGTGCCGGGTATCCCGAGCAGACCTTTGTGGCCGGTGAAGACAAAGGCATCCACCGGGAGATCGCGGAGAGCGATCGGGATATGGCCGGCGGTCTGTGCCCCATCCACGATGAAGTAGATTCCATGATCCTGCAGGATCTTTCCGATACGCCGGATGTCCTGTACCGAGCCCAGCACGTTGCTCCCATGCGTCATGACCATCAAGCGTGTATCGGGCTCGATGGCTGCTTCAACCGCGTCCGGGCGGACAACACCCCCTTCAAAGGGAATGATACTCAATCGGATACGACCCTGGTGTTTATACTCATGAAGGGGCCGGAGGACGGAGTTATGGTCCAGGGCGGTCGTGAGGACATGACAGGTATTCTGTTTTCCGGCCAGAAATCCCTGGATGAGGATATTCAGCGAATCTGTTGCATTATGCGTGAAGACGATATTATCCGACGGATCTGCCTCAAGGAAGGCAGAGAGTCGTTCCCGTGCTTGCGTAACGTAATCTTCCCCTTGTGTCCCGGTGGTTCTCCCGGACCCGAATACAGGTAAAGAAAGGGATTCTGCAACAGCTGCGAGCACTTCGGGAGGTTTCGGCCAGCTCGTTGCGGCATTGTTCATATAAACGATCGGCATGCTCTGTACCATGGGAGGCCTATGCCAGATGATAGATTCACCATCGTGAAAAATGAATCGTTTAATTCAGGACAAGCCTTATCGGCCTGACCCGGATACAATAACAAATGATGGCGGAGATTACGGCGAAGGCATTAAGGGAAGCAGCAGATCTTCTCGGGATCCATGACCAGGCCAGCCTGAATGAGATCCGCACCCACTACCATAAACAGATAAAACAATGGCACCCGGATGTCTCGAAAAACGAACCCGCCGCATCTCATGAAATGACCATTCGCCTGCATGCAGCGTACACGCTCCTCGCTGATTATTGTATGAACCATACCTTCTCATTTCGCATTGAGGACCTCGCAAAGGACCTGGAAAGAAACCCCATCGATTACTGGATGGAACGGTTCGGCGATGATCCGATCTGGGGCTGAATCGATCCTTATTCACATTATTTCAACCCTGCTGGATTCTTCAACGCTGACAACGATCACAATCGGACAGAGGTTCATCACGAAAACGGAGGTTCTGGCCGCCGGTCACACCGCGACATCCCTGATATGCCGCTCGAAGCACTCCTCCCACGGGGGGACCGTGACGAGCACCTGCCGCAGCCGCCCCCGGAAATAGATGCTGTTGCCCGGCGGCACGACGACGACGTCCCCTCCCCTCACGGAATGCTCGACGCCGCCGATGACGAACACTCCCTCCCCCTCGATGATGTAGTAGACAAACGCACTTTTTTCGTGACAGAACTCCTCGGCATGGCCCGACTCCGTCTCCTGGTACACCACCCCGGCCGGGGCGCCCTCCGCCGACCCGGTGTAGATGCGCATTCTCACGCCGTGTTTCTCAAGATCGACCGCCTCCTCGCGCCTGATGATCGCCGGATCCATGCGAGAGGATTCGTGCCGCACAGTCATGAAGGTGATGTGCGGAGGGGTTCTCCAGGTTTTTCGTGAGCGACTGTGGCAGGGAGGAGCGGCAACAGATAAGGATGTAAAAGAGGATATAAAAAAGATCACGAACTCGGTGAAGGACTATGCCCCGATTTATAAATATGGAGACCAGGGGCATCAAGAGGTCGATGCATGAGCAAATCCTTCACCGATAGGCCGATGGAGAGCGGGCGATGCATCGATCAGGAAATGACTTGCCGCAAAAAGTTGCATCTCCAGAAGCACCGATATTCATCTCTATTCGAGAACCTTCGGCATGTAACCGCCTCGATACGGCTCCTGAATCGCGTCCGGTGAGATCGACGTCACCGATCCGTAAGATCTTCCAGGGCTGAAGACCCGCAACATTTATCCACTCTCGATCAGTGTGTGATCCTGTCGGGAAGAAACCTCAACCCGCATATGGCAACGAGGGTATCAAACATGACGAAACCATCCTCATCCAATCTCACCCATGTGACATATCACCGGATATACACGGACCCGCAGGGTGAGTCTCACTTTGATGTCGTGACGGTCGAACAGAGCCTCGCACGTGCAGCGCCGCCGGCGGCCCCGTTCTACGTCTCCGGGGACCGACCCGCGTCGAAATACCGCTTCTATACCTTTCCGCCCGGCTGGATCGGCGAACTGCACCCGGCCCCGGCCCGGCAGTTTCTCGCCCTGATGTCGGGTGCGGTAGAGATGGAGACGACAGACGGGGCGGTCAGGCGGTTCGCGCCCGGCGACCTCGTCCTCCTGGAAGACACATCGGGCAGGGGTCACGTGACCAGGAACATCGGCGAGGGCTACGCCACCTACCTGGTGGTCCCTGCCCCTGCTGCCTGATATGCTGTGGTGATAATCATGAACCAGGTAATCTACGACTCAAGAGGCGGCAACACCAGGAAAGTGGCTGAGGCGATCGCCGAGGAACTGGACGTCGCGGCGGAAGATGTCGGGGCTGCCTCCCTCGGACCGGCCGACGGCGTCGTCTTCCTCGGCTCCGGCTGCTACGGCGGCAAGCCCGGGGAGCGCATGGCGAAGTTCATCGAGGCCAACGACTTTCTGGGCAGGCGGGTCGCCCTCTTCGGCACGTCAGCCGGAGGCGCGGGCAGCGAAGTGAAGGCCATGGAGGCGGCCGTGAAAGAAAAGGGTGCCGAAGTACCGGGAAAGTACTTCTGCAAAGGCCAGATGGCCGTGATCTTCAGCCGCGGCCACCCGAATCCTGCCGACATCGATGCCGCCAGGAAATTCGCCAGGGAGATGGCCGGTCTGTAGGTGCCGGCGGTGAAGCCGACGGAGCATAGCCCGGACCCTGGCTCCTCTCACCTCTACCCGACCGGTTCAAACTTGATCGCCCGGTCGTAGACGATCTCGCTGTATGAAGGTCCGGTCTTCGTCGCACTCTCCAGGTAGCCCCTCCAGGCAATGAAGAGCGGCTGGTCCGGCTCGATGCCGTAACTTCCCATACCGGATGGAATCTCAAAGCAGTTCGGCTCCCCCTCGCAGTCCCTGGCGATCCGGTAGACATACAGGTATTTCGCGTCGGGATTGTCAGGGAGATAATCCTCGGCCGTTCCGTTGAAATCAGCGTCGGTGACTGTTCCGACGCCGTTCCACACATCCGCACCATATACGGTGAAGCTGGCGTACGTCGCCTTGCCCGTGGCTACGTGGTTGACCCCGTAGACGATGATGAACTCACCGGTAGTGTTCCCGAGCGTGATCGGCGGGTCCCGCAGGAAGTCATAGTACTGTGTGGTGTCGAAGAACGGCGGCGTCGGCGAAGATACCGTCTGGTTCGCGGTCCAGAGATACATTGCATCGCTGCTGGGCCCTACGGCATCGACTCCCCGCTGGATCGCGTCAATCCCTGCCGGGACTCCCTGGGACGTCGGGAGTTCCATGGCGTTCAGGCCGCTGTACCTCTCAAGGATCGCATCTCGAAGTTCGTTGAGATCGTCCGTAAGGTCGAGCTCCGTCTGCCCGGTTCCCTTGACCCGCAGTACTGGATAACCATACGGATCGAGTTCTGCCGTCGTGTTGGGCGTCAGGCGAAGAATGGTCGCAGGCGTGTTCTCTATGTACTCGTCGCCCGCCTCTTTATCGGTGAAGAGGGCCGGACGGATAAATATGGCGAACGTATCGGCGTCGTCCTCAAGGCCCATCTTCAGGATGGACGACGGAAACACCAGGGTGTTCATTATGCTATCCGAATATCCTGCCGATACGGCGGCAGTGCGGATGCGCTCGTTGATGCCCCGATCGGCCGTGGCGACGATCATCGTCGTCTGGTTGTACGGGTCTCCCGGCGTCCCGTTCGTGTTGATGACCAGGTTGTTGAGCGAGTCGGCGATGTTGGCAAAGAGCCACCTGGCCTCAGTTCCGTACGTCCTGCCCAGAATGTAATGCTCGTAGCCGAAGTACCTGCACTCGGGCGGCGTCCTTCCTACGAAGACAACGGCTTCGTCGGGACCCAGATGCCAGAACGCAGAGGTGTTCCCGCTCATTCCAAGCGCTTTCGCGATCAACGCGATCCGTTCGTCGACCGAATAGCCCGGTGCCGGCGGAACGAAGTACGCCAGATACCTCGTGGCCGGATTGTTTCCGTATGCGGAAGGCAGCACCTCCGAATCATACAATCTGATGAGATCGAAATACCCGATCTCGCCCTCCTGGACGGTGAAGCCCGCCTGCTCCAGCGCCTCCATGAAAGCCACCGCGTCACCTGTTTCTCCATCCTCTGCAAGGCACGGACAGATCAAAATTGCACAGATCAATCCGGATAGTAAAAGAAGTCTCAAATTTTCCCCCCCTTTGTGTGTGGGTAAGAGAGCATCTGCACTACAAAAACTTTGTTCTTACATCAGCCAGAATGCTCCGCGGCGATCCATTCACTCGTCAGCATTTGTTTCAGGTTGAAGGAGAAACGGGGGAAGAAATATTTGATATATGCAGGGATGCATAGACCCCACCCACAGCAGGCAGGCAAACCTGAAGGGCATCGGTTCAGCCTGGACGGAAACACAGCCGCAGAAGGAGTCAAAAAATGGTGCACGAACACTTCGGCCGGCAACACAGCCTGACCGGACAGACCGCGGCCTGGGCCGTCTTCGTCCTCCTGATCGCCTACGCGGCAACACTGGTCCTCGGGCTCCTCTCCCTCACCTCGCCGGAAGACCCGATCGGCGACCCATACTTCTCCCTGATGGAGATGCTCATCATCGCCATGGCGCCGGTGATGGTCATCGTCATGGTCGCAGTCCACGCCTATGCCGCTCCCGGTGCCAGGGCGTACAGCCGTACAGCCCTGGCATGGATGGTCATCATGGCCGGGATCACCTCCGGCGTCCACTTCGTCATCCTCACGGTGAGTCGCCCGATCGCCGCCGCCGGGTTCCCGTGGGCCTCGCTCCTCTTCTCCTTCCAGTGGCCGTCCGTCGTGTATGCACTGGACATCCTCGCCTGGGACGTCTTCTTCGCCCTCTCAATGCTCTTTGCCGCACCGGTATTCAGGGCTGGTCGGCTGGAAAAAACGCTTCGGATCCTCATGATCGCCGGCGGGGCCCTGAGTCTTGCAGGGCTGATCGGTGTGCCGTTTGCCGACATGAACCTCCGGAATATCGGGATCCTGGGCTACGTCGGGATCAGCCTGGTTGTATTTCCCCTGCTGGGGGTCCTCTTCGGCCGCACCCGGCAACCACCGGAAAAGGCCGGGTGAAGGAACCCCTCACAGCCCGGCCTTCCGCATCATCGGCCTGACCTCGGCTCCCTCCATATTCCCGGCCGCCCAGGTATAGCGCTCCCTGACCGGCCGGGGGAGATCGCCCTCGGGGATCGGGACGAACCCGAACCGGGCGTAAAAGCCTTCGAGGCTCTCCACGGCGTACATGTAGAGGTCGTCGTTGTGGCAGGCCACGACAAGGGCGGCCATCACCATCCGGGCATACCCCTTGCCGCGGCACTCCTCCGGGGTGAAGACGCCGTCGACCTCCATGCTCCCGTCGGGGTGCCGGCGGCACCGCCCCAGGGAGACGATCCTCTTCCCGACAAAGACCGCAAAGACCCGGTCCTGTTCAGGCTCTCCGATCGTCCCATGATAATCAAGCCAGACCTGATTCGCCGCCGGGAACTCCGCACTCAGCAGTTCCCTGACCACTGCCGCCTCAGACAACGCGGTAACCCCCTGAAGGCACCAGGAGTTCAAAACGCGCCCCCCTGCCCGGCGTCCCGGTCTCGCGGATCGCGATCCCGGTGATGGCAAGGATCTCGTGGGCAAGGATCAGCCCGTGCCCGTATCCCTCCGGCCTCTGGAGGAAGAGCCCAGCCTTCTCCGCCTCCGGGATCCCGACCCCGTCGTCCTCGACGACGATCGCGCACCCGTCGGGGCGGATGTGGTAGGTGACCACGACCCGCAGTGCCCCGGTCGCCGGGTCCAGGGCGTTCTCAAAGAGATGGGAGAAGACCGTCCCGAGGTGCGGATCGGCAAACACCTCCAGCCGTGCGGTCCACGCCTCAAGGGAGACGGAATCGAAGGCGAGGCCGGCGGCCGCCCGCATCACCGTCTCCTGCACCGGCATCCATGCCGGCGGCAGCGTCCCGATCTCCCTGAACGCCCGTGAGATCTCGATCTGCCGCCGGATACCGTTCGCGGCGTCCTTCAGGTCGTCGATAAAAGTGAGAACTGCGGGATCGTCGAACTTCATCGCCCCCACCGTGAGGTGGCCATAGAGGACCGCAAGCCGGTTCGACAGGTCGATCCGCAGAATCCCGGTGAGGGTGTTGAGCTTACGGCCGGTGTTCTGCAGCGCCGCCTCCATCATCACCTGGTCGCTCACGTCCCTGATGGACTCGATAGCCCCCGCGACCGTCCCCCTCTCGCCGGGAAGGGCGGTCGCCGTGGCCCTGAGATGCGCCCCCTTCCCACCCCCGATATGGGTGGAGGTGACCTCCGCAACGAGGGGGCCCTCGCCGGCAAGGACGCGATCCGCGAGGAGCGGCCGCCGCTCACCGTAGAAGGGGACCGCATACTCGTGGTCGCCCCGGCCAAGCATCGCCTCCTTCGAGACGTCGGTCATCTCCTCCATCGCGCGGTTCCAGGCGATCACCTTCCCCTCCCGGTCGATGGCGAATGTGGCGTCGGGCAGAAACTCGATGATCTCATTCATCTGCCGCTCTGACGTCCGCAGCCTCGATGCCAGAAGTGCGACCACCCCGCCGATCAGCACCAGGAAGACCGCACGCGGCAGGATGGTAAATGCGAAGAGGGGATCGGGCGGGGAGATGATGAAGACCGTGACGGCGTAAACAGCCGCAAGACAGGCGGAGAAGAGGAGGCCGCGCCTGGGATACCAGTAACTCGCCAGGATGATCGGGATGCTGAGCGGGAGGGCCGGAAGGGGGAGGAGGCCCTCAGGGGCGCCGAGGAGGAGGCCGATCAGGTTCCCGCCGAGGGTCAGCGCCGCAAGAACGGCAATGGCCGCGACGCGGTTTCTCGAGGAGGTGAAGGAGACGGCAAGACGGTCGGTGAGGGTCATGGGAGCACCACCTGCACGCTACCTTCAGCCCGTCTCCGGGCCGGCACGGACCACCCCTGCCGGGCAGCGGATCTCAAAGCGTGCCCCCTTCCCCACCTCCCCGGTCTCCCTGATGGTAATCCCGGTGATCGCCAGGATCTCCCGCGCCAGGAAGAGGCCGAGGCCGGTGTTCATGCCGTAGGCATAGGTGAAGATCTTCTCCTTCTCGCCGGGCGGAACCCCTGCCCCGTCGTCTGTGCAGAGGATCGTGTGGCCGTCTCCCTCTTCCCTGAGGCTGAAGGTGATCGTGGTGATCTTCTCCCCGTAACGCAGGGCGTTCTCGATGAGGTTCGAGAAGACCTTCTCAACAAGGGGGTCGGCGTAGACCTCCACCCCCGCCGGAACGGTGTTTTCGATGGTCACCGCACCCGGCGAGACGTACTTCTTCGACCGCTCTACAAGGGTCCAGAGATCCTGCCAGACCGGAGAAGCGGCCCCAACGCTCTGGTATTCGGCGGTAAACCGGATGGTATTGCTGATCCGGGTGGCCATCCCTTCGGCGCTCTCCACATGGCGCCACGCATTCGCGGGCTCCTGCTCGCGCACGCTCAGGGCGAGGTTCAGGTACTCCCAGAGCGCCGCAAGCTGGTTGAGGAGGTCGTGGCGGGTGATGCTCGTCATGAGCTGGAGTTTCCGGTTCGCGTCCGCGAGCGCCTTCTCCACGCGCCGGCGTTCCTGGTTCTCCGCCTCAAGGCTCTCGTTGCTGCGCGAGAGATCCCCGATCGCCTCCTGGAGCTGCTCGTTTACGGTGCGCAGCTGATCCTGCGCCTCCAGGAGTTCGGCGTTTTTTGCCACCGCCACGGTATAGGTCGAGAGAAGCGTGTTCAGAATCTGGCGCCGGCCCGCCATGATCGTATAGGCGCTGTCGGCGAAGGAGACCTCCAGCGGTGCGGGAACGCCGTCCGGGTCAGGCACCTCCGCCGCCTTGAGCACGGCCTCGACCTGGGAACGGACATGCCCGGGCTCGACGGGCTTGACGATGAAACTGTCTGCCCCGGCCTCGAGCCCCCGCATCACGTCGGCAGGGTCGAAGAGGGTGGTGACCAGGATCACCGGGATCGCCGGGTGCTCCTGCTTGATCCGCCGGCAGAGGTCGTAGCCGTCCATCCCGGGCATCAGGATATCGCTCAGGACGATATCCGGGCGGCCCGCCCCGATCCGTCTGAGCGCCGCCTCGCCGTCCGCCGCCAGGGTGACGTCATACCCTTCCTGCTCAAGCATATACCTGAGGAACTCGGCCTGTGTCCTGCTGTCCTCTACGACCAGAACGCTGATCGCCGGTCTCGTCTGCATCTCTTCCATCTCATCCCTCCCTCTATCCCTCAGCGGCGCACCAGGCGGCGGATCGTCCTCAGGAAATCCCCGGTGTTAAAACTGCTCTTAACGATATAGGCATCTGCCCCGACCGCCATCCCCTGCGCCCGGTCCTCGGGCGAGTCGAGCGAGGTGACCAGCACCACCGGGATGCGGTTCTGATCGCCGGCGCGGATCTTCTCGGTGAGCGTAAAACCGTTCATCCGGGGCATATCCACGTCTGAAATGACCATATCAAACTCATATTCCTTAAGCCTTCCGAGTGCGTCGATGCCGTCCACGGCAGTCTCCACCCGATATCCGGCCCCCTCAAGGACCTCCTGCAGCAGGACCCGCGAGGTAACCGAGTCCTCCACGACCAGAACCCTCAGGGCGGCCTCCCCGGCGGGTGCCGGCAGGGGGGCGGACCGCTCCGCCTGCATGGCGTCCTGGATCAACTCCAGGGGATCGAGGACAAGGGCCACCCTGCCGTCGCCCAGGATCACCGCCCCCTCGATCCGCCTGACCGAGCGGAGCTGGGCCCCGAGCGGCCGGACGGCGATCTCCTGCACCCTGATCACCTCGTCGACCATGCAGGCGATCTGCCCTGCCCCGTAGGCGATGATGACGATGGGCATCGGGCGCACCTCGCCGGACTGAGGGCCGGAGCGGGGGATCCCCAGGGCGTCGGTGAGCCTGATCACCTCGATCGCCTCTCCCAGGAGCTGGACCGTCGACCGGCCCCGGGATAGGGACAGAGAGTCCGGGCGCACCCTGAGGACCTGTTTCACCTGCTGCATGGGAAGGACGTAGACCTGCCGCTCTGCACGGACCAGCAGCCCCCTGAGCGTGGTCATCCTCACCGGGACAGAGAGGGTGATCGCCGTCCCTTTCCCCGGCGCCGAGGAGACCGTCACCTTCCCGCCGAGACGGGAGACGCTGTCTTCCACGATCGCAAGCCCGAGCCCCCGCCCGGAGAGGTCGGTGACGACGCGGCTTGTCGTCAGCCCTGACCTGAAGATAAGCCAGACCGCCTCGCTGTCCGTGAGGGCTGCATCCTCGCCGGGCGTGATCACCCCGGTATCGACGGCAGTCCGCCGGATCGCCCTGCTGTCGATGCCGGCACCGTCGTCGGCAACCTCGATCCCGACCCTGCTGCCCGAGCGGGGAAAGACACGGATCCACACCGTCCCGCCGGCTGGTTTTCCCTGTGCAGCCCGGTTCGCCGGGTCCTCGATCCCGTGATCGATGCTGTTGCGGATCAGGTGCAGGATCGGTTCGCGCAGGGCGTCCAGGATCCGCCGGTCCACCTCGATCTCCCCTCCCTCGACCACCAGCTCGACCGATTTCCCCGAGGTGCGGGAAAACTCCCGCACGAACGCCGAGAAAGGCGCAAGCACGCTCGAGGCCGGGAGCAGTGCGGCGTCGTGGACCAGGTCTGAGATCTCGGCGGCTCCGGCCTCGAGGGCCGCCCGGTCGATCTCCATCTCACGGGCGTGAGCGGCAAGGTCGTGCTGCAGGGAGATGACGAACTCCCGGTTGTACTCCAGGAACTCGAAGACCCGCTGGAGCGGCAGGACCAGGTCCGGGGGGATCCCCGCTTTCTCCTCCCCGAACGCCCGCCTGCGGATCAGGTTCAGGTCGTTAAAGCCCTGGGAGTGGTTCCAGTGCCAGAAGGTGAAGCGGGCCGTCATCTCCTCGAGTTCGCGCACCCGCTGCGCAAGGGAGAGCCTGGCCGTGAGCAGACCGTCCGCCCCGGTGGTCAGCCGATCGAGCTTCTGGGCGGCGATCCTGACCGTACCGCCTGCCTCGCCGCCGGCGCGGTCCGCCGCCGCGAGAGAAGCCCCGTTCTCCCTGGTAGGCGGGGCGGTTTTTTGAGCACCTGACGGCTTTCCGCTGCCCGGAAGGGCCCGAAGCGCCCCGATGATCTCGCCGGAGGGGACCGGCGGCCTCTCCCCCTGGAGAAGCGCCTTCACCACCGCAAGCGTCCGGTGGAAAAGGTCGAATTCGTCGAGGCCCGGGGCGTAATCGCCCCGCTTCACCAGGGAAAAGACGGATTCGAGGGTCTGGCAGACCGACTCGATCTCCCTGAGGTTCACCGCACGCGCCGCTCCCTTCAGGCTGTGGATCCTGCGGTAGACTGCTTCGACCGTCGCGGGCTCAAGCCCGGACTTCTCGAGTTCGATCAGCCCCCCGGTGATCGATTCAAGGTACTCCCCCGCCTCCTCGCGAAAGGTATCGAGGAGGCGGGCGCGGAATGCATCGTCTGATCCGGTCATGCCCGTCGCATCAGACCCTGTACTGCTGGGTGATCCTCTTCAAGCGGTTGCCGAGTTCGTGCAGGTCCTCGGCGGTCTTCTCCGCCTTGTGGGTGGTCTCAAGGTTCTTCTGGGCCGCATCGCGGATGTTCTCCATCGCACGGGAGATCTGGTCGACCCCCGAGGCCTGTGTCTGGATCGAAGCTGCGATCTCGATGACCTCCTGCGAGGTGTCGGCGATCGAACGGGCAAGCACCTCGATCGCCTCCTGGGCGTTGCTCGTCAACCGCGCGGCGTCGGCGACCGACCTGATCCCCTGCTCGGTCGAGACCGCCGTCGAGGAGACACCCCGCTGGATATCGGTGAGGATGACCCTGATGTTTGCGGTCGCCTTCTTCGACTGCTCGGCGAGGTTATGGATCTCGTTCGCCACGACCGCAAACCCTTTCCCGAACTCGCCGGCCTTTGCGGCCTCGATGGAGGCGTTCACCGCGAGCAGGTTGGACTGTTCGGAGATGTCGGTCACCGTGGCGATGATCTCGCCGACCGCCTGGCTCTGCTCTGAGAGCCTGATGACGTTCATCCTGATCATGTCCATCTGCTGCTGGATCTGGTTCATGCCGTCCAGGATCTCGCGCACCGACTTCTGGCCGCCCTTCGAGACGTCCAGGGCCCGCATCGCCTTCTCCGAGACATCTTTCGTCTTCTGGTTCACCAGCTCGGTCTTCTTCCGAACGCTCTCGACCGAGTCGGAGGTCTCGTTCACTGTCGCCGCCGTCTGCGAACTTGCGGCGGAGAGCTGGCTCGTGACCGCCAGGATCTCGTTCGATGCAAGGGAGAGGACCGAGACACCCTCGTAGAGTTCCTCGCTGATCAGCTTCATCAGCCGCGAGAGCTCGATCCCGATGGTGTTGAGGGCGTCGCGGTAGGCGACAAACTCCCCGGCAACCGGGATATTCTCGTTGAACCGGGCGGTGAAGTCGCCGGAGGCGTAGAACCTGGCAAGCCGCATCGCCTCGTTCACCGGTTCGGTGATTGATTCGAGCGTGCGGTTGAACCCGGCGATGATCATCCGGTAACCGCCGCGGAACGCCTTTTCGTCGCCGCGGATCGAGAGGTCGCCGGCGCGGGCGGCGTCCGTGAGTTTGATCGTCTCCTTGTGGAGATGGTCGAGGGACCTGACCATCAGGGTGAGGGCGGGCCTGATCTCGTCGCCCTCGTCGGTGACCGGGAACTCCGTGACATACTCGCCGAGGGCGATCTTCTTTAAGTTCCCGACGACGTTCGTCTGGAGGTCGCCGGCGAACTCGTCCATCGTTTTCGCCATGACGCCGATCTCGTCCTGGCGCCGGATGTTGAGTCGGGCGGAGAGGTGGCCGTTGCGAAGTTCTTTGAGCATGAGAACGACCTGCTGGAGGGGGTCGGAGATCGAGCGGCCGAAGAGGATGGCGATTGCAACGCCCATGGCGACGGAAGCGAGGAGGACGACGATGATCGTGTTCCTGATGGTGTCGATCGGCCCGGTGAAGTCGGAGAGTTCGGCGCGCGAGACGATGTACCAGTCGAGGGGCTCATAGTAGGTGTAGGCGTCGATGATGTCGGTGCCGTCGATCTGGTGGCGGATCACCCCGACCTTGTTCTCCAGCATCTCCTGGACAAAGCCCTCCCCGGACCAGTTCTCGCCTTCAATGGAGGGGTGGACGAGGACCTGGCCGGTGCTGTCGGTGACGAACATATAGCCGTTTTTCCCGATGACCGTCTCCCTCAGGCTTGCCTTGACGACGTCGAGGGTCTCCTCTTCCTCGGTCCCGACGAAGAGCACCCCGACGGTCCTGCCTCCGCTGTCCTTTATCGGCTCATATGCCGTGACATAGCGTTTGCCGAAGAGGTCGCGGCTCCCGTAGTAGGTCTCCCCCTGGTTCACGACGACGTCGTAGACGTTCTGGGTCAGTTCGGTCCCGACCGCCCGCGTCCCGTCGGTCCCGATGACGTTGGTGGAGATCCGGACGGCGTGGTCGTCGAAGACCTGGAAGACCGTCGCCGCCCCGCCGACCAGGGACTGGACCTGGTCGACGATCTCGAAGTTGTCGTTGATGACATACGGGTTGCCGTCGGCGCCCACCAGCACCAGTCGCCCGTTGATCACCTCGGGGGTGCCCCGGGCGTAGAAGTTCTCCCGGAGTACGTTGAGGTCGCTGTTCACCTTGTTACGCGTGAGTTTGTAGACGTCGTTGGTCCACCCCTTCGCGTCGTGCACCTGCGTCTCAAGCAGCGTCTCGATCTGTTCGTTGATCACCCCGCTCGAACTGGTGTATGCCACCAGCCCGAGCATGAGCGCCGGGATGATCGCGAGAAAGAGGCAGATGACAAGGATCTTTGTCCCGACTTTCATGTCTGAAAAAAACGCGAACATGCTGTTATCCGTCCCACGTGCTCTGTGTTACTCATAGGGAGATTCACATGGGCGGATAAATAATGATCCGTTGTAAAATCAATGATTTTTTGCCGGGTTATGCGGAAACCCGGGCATTCCAGAGATGATTTCGATCGAAAACCAGATCCGGGATGAGAGTGGCTGTAATCCCGGATCCCTGTTCCCCGGTTATTTCCCGGCTTCCGAGATCACCAGCCCGCGATCGGCAAGGATCGCCGCTGCATCGAGGACGAAACGCGAGCCTTCCGCAACGCCGAGGAGGTAGCGCTCCCCGATAGGCGTCGAACCGGGATCGACGGGAGAGAGATCGCCGGTCGGCGTGGTGCCGATGTCGGTGATGTAGTCGGCGAGGATGCCGAAGGTCATCGTCCCGTCGGTGAGGACGATGACCCGGTTGAGGTCGGTCAGTCCTTCCTCCGGGATCGAGAAGACTCTGCGGAGATCGACGACGGAAATGATCTCCCCCCTGACGGCACAGATCCCGGCGATAAAATCGGGCACCCCCGGAACCGGGGTGATCTCGCGGATGATGAAGACCTCGCGAACATAGCGCGTCTCGACGGCATATTCGCGAGAGGCGAGCCTGAACGTGAGGATCTCCGAGAGTGCAGCCTCGTGCGGCTCCTCCTCGGGCTGCGCAAGCGCCCGGGCACGGTTCTGGAGGAGTCTTCCGGCTCTTTCGAGGTCGAACGGCGGCGCCTCAACCTCCGCCCCGGCAGGGGCGGCGGGGGGGAGTGGCACACCCTCGCCCCCTCCGGCAAGGAGTGCGGCGAGGTCATGGATGAGGACGGTCCCGTCTTCGGTCAGCAGCACGCCGGGCGGCGAAGGGGCGGGGAGGGGGACCGGGCTCTCCTGCACCCCCTTCACCCGGTCCACCCGGAGGGCGGCGCATCTCCTGACGATGACGAGGGAGTCGGTGGAGAGAGGGGAACGGTCGGGAAGGCCGAGAAGTATCCTCGCCGAGTAGACCGGGATGTGGCGGCCGTGGAGGTTCAGGGTGGCGGGGGCGCCCTTCTGCCCGGGCTGCAGTGCCACCATGCCGACGACCTGCCTGACCTCGGAGAGGGGGAGTGCACAGACGATCCTCTCGACGGTGAAGAGCAGGAGGTGCGGGTGGCTCATGGTTGATCGAAGATTGCCCGCGAGCGGGTTAAAGGTTTGCGGGTGCGGCCGGGAGGTGAATTCGCCTCCGGCCCAGGGCGGCGATCCGGCCGGCAGCATGGTGGAGGTACGGGGCCTCGCGGACCGGTTCACTTCAACGATCCGGCGAACCCTGCCGATGCATCGAGAGAGAGCGAAAGTCGCCTCGCCTGTTATCCGATCATTGCGCGCAGGGTGCAATAGGATCAGAACGGCACAGAAATTCTTTTTTCATCCCGGTGGACCGTTTCAGACGGCGGGCAGGCACCACAACACGGTTCAGACCGGAACCCGGACCGCACGAAAAGATCAGGTTTATTCCCTGCCGGGATTTATCCGATAACCATGAACAAGAAAGTCGTCCTGTGTGCGATGACCCTCCTCATCGCCGTGCTGATCTGCGGATGTACGACAAACGCCCCTCAAGAAAGCACCGTTCCTGCTGCTGCCGAAATCCCGAGCCTTACCGGTAACTGGACCGGCAGCATGGCAGGCTACGAGTACGGAGCGGGCTACACCAACTTTTCCGGCTACACCATCACCATGAGCGTCACCGAACAGAGAGACCGGATCTTTTCGGGAGAGTTTGTCTTCACGAACGAGAGTGGGTTCCACGTCTGGGAGAACGCGCCCTTCGCCGCGGTGATCGACCGTGACGGCAGGACGATTACGATGATCGAGGACGGCGGAGGATATACTTCAGGCTCCATCATCTCATCCGACGAGATAGAGCTCATCTACGCCGATGGAAACGACCCCTTCAACATAGCAATCAACGTCCTGAAGCGGAGTTGAGAAAGATCCCTTTTTTTCTTTTTAGGGACTGCTTCCAACCGCCTGATCTACGCTCCCCGCGGGGTTTGATCGCAACGGCAGGCCAACGAATTTTATTTCAATCCGACAATATATTTATGCCGTGACGGCAGATAGCCCTCCATGTCGCCATCTCGACGATACGCGTATTTTTTCCTGATTGCGGTGCTGACCGGAGCGCTGGCCCTGGCCGCCGGCTGCCTCTCAGAACCCGAAGACACATCCGGAGATCTGACCGGCCCGGCCACGCCGGCTGCCCTGACCTACTACACCGAAGACCTCCCGCCGTATAACTACCTGGAGAACGGCACCCTGCAGGGGATCTCCGTCGACCTGCTCGAGGCGATCACCGAACAGATGGGTGAGAAGGTACCCCGTGACGAGGTGCGCCTCGCCCCCTGGACCGAGGGCTACACGGCGGCCCTCACGCAGAATGCGACGGTGCTCTTCACCATGGCACGAACGCCCGAGCGGGAGACATCTTTCAAGTGGGTCGGGCCGATCTCTACTGATAGATATGTCCTGTTTGCCGGACGTGACCGGGCTATCGCCGTCGCCGGCCCGGACGACCTGAAGAACTACCGGATCGGGGTGATCGCCGACGATATCTCAATCCAGCAGCTCCTCGATCTCGGGGTGGACCGGAGCCGGCTCGTACAGGAAACGAACGTCTCCGCGATCATCGCCGGGCTCGAGAGCGGCGAGATCGACCTCTGGTGCTACTCTGAGACCGGCGGCAGGCACTTCGCGGAGGAGGTGACCGGCAACGCCTACACCTACACGGTCGTCTTCACGCTCCAGGATGTCGATAACTACTACGCCTTCAGCAGGGATGTCCCGGACGAGACGGTCAGGTCCTTCCAGCAGGCCCTCGACGCCCTCAAACTTGAGACAGACGCCACGGGGATCAGCACCTACGAGCAGATCCTGGGCAGATACATCCCGTCGATCGGCTTCACCCACCTCAAGTACCTGACCGAAGAGTGGGCCCCGTTCAACTATGAGAAAGAAGGGAGGGCCGCCGGCATCTCAGTCGAGATCCTGGAGGCGGTCTTTTCGAATATCGGCGTGAACCGCACAGGATCCGACGTCCGGATCGTCCCTCTGGCAGAAGGTCTGCAGGCGGCGCAGAACGACACCGGCACCGTGCTCTTCTCCCTCGCCCGCACGCCCGAACGCGAACCCCTCTACCAGTGGGCCGGACCATTCGCCAGCGCAAGGTTCGTCCTCTTTGCGCCGGCGGCGCGGAACATCGCCATCGCCTCGCCCCAGGACCTGGACCGCTACCGGATCGGTGTCGTTGAAGAATCCGTCGAAAAGGACTTCCTCCTCGCGCTGGGCGTGAACGCGTCCGGTCTGGTCGCGGGAGAGACCCCAAAAGACCTCGTTTCGATGCTGGAGGAGGATCGGATCGACCTCTGGGCAACCGGGGAACTCGCCGGGCGGCACCAGATGATGCAGACCGGAGGAGACCCGGACGTCTACGAGATGGTCTATACCCTGGGCGAGAGCGACCTCTATTACGTCTTCAGCAAGGACGTCCCGGCGACGCTGATCCGCACCTTCCGCCAGGCCCTCGACACCGTGCGAAACCAGAAGGACGAGCAGGGCGTCAGCGAGTATGAGCGGATCATCTACCGGAACCTCGGGGTCGGGTGCACGGGGCAGACCTTCTCAGATGAAGCGGTGATCGCCCTCGTGGATATGACCGCCGCAGCGATCGAGAGGGATGCCGCCGACACCTTCAGGCGGATCAACGCAGGCGAAGCACCGTATCGCGATCCTGAGGACCCGGCCCTTTACGCCTTTGTCTATGATGCAGATCTGACGATGGTCGCCCACGCGGACAACATCAGACTCGTCGGCGCAAACTTCAGGGGCAAGACGGACGTTGCCGGAAAAGCGTTCCGCGACGAGATCCTCAAAGGAGCCCTGGAGAACGGCACCGGGTGGGCGGAGTATGTCTATGTGAACCCGGTCCAGCCGAACCTGTATTACAAGACCACCTACTACCGGTTAACCACGGGGAGCGACGGGAACGCCTACATTGTATGCAGCGGCAATTTCAAGCGCTGCGATGCATGACAGACTCCCATATTTTTATCAGCGGACGCCGCAACTCCCATGCATGAGACCATATGCACTCCTTGTGATTGCTGCACTCGTGCTGGCAGCCGTCCTTGGTGCCGGCTGTACCGGCACCGATACCCCGCTCCCGGAGAACCAATCGACAGCGACACCGACCGCCACCCCGGCGCCGGTTGCCCCTTCCCCCGCATCTCCGGAGAGCCTCGTGGCATTCGTCGAGAGGGCCTACGAATATGCGCACGTCCACGGGCAGGAGGCTGCTCTCCAGGAGTTCAACAACCAGAGCGGCCGGTTTGTTGACGGTGAACTCTATATCTTCGCCTACAATTCCATGGGCACCACACTGGCCCTTCCCTTCCAGCCTGGAGTCATAGGGACGAGCCGGTGGAACATCACGGACGCAAACGGCACCGCCTATATCCAGGATGCAGTCGCTGTCGCACAGGACGGCGGGGGCTTCATCAGGTATCTCTATGCAGACCCTGCAGACAACTTCACCGTCAAACAAAAACTCAGCTACGTGATGATGGTGGACGGCAACTGGCTCATCGGGGCCGGCATCTACGATCCGCAGGATGGTTCGCCGGTCGTGAAGGTGGGGACCGATTCCCTGGTGAGAGAGAGCCTGAAATCCTTTGTCGGCGAGGCGATTGCGTACGCCCGTACGAATGGGACGGAGAAGGCTCTGCAGGAGTTCAACGACCAGAACGGGACGTTCGTCCAGGGCAACCTCTACATCTACGCCTTCGACTACAACGGAACGACCCTGGCGCTCCCCTATCAGCCAGAGTTGATCGGAACCGATCTCTCCGGGCTCCAGGACCCCTTCGGGGTGAACTACACCAGGGTCGAGATCCTCCTGGCGCAGCACGGCGGCGGGTTCGTCTTCTACCACTACCCGAACCCGTCGGACAATATGACCCTTGAGCCCAAGATGAGTTACGTCGAGGGGGTCGACGATACCTGGTGGGTCGGTGCCGGGGTGTACGTGAGCGAGGCATCCGGTTCCTCTTAATTCCCGGATGAATCCACCTCTTTTTGCCGGTGCAATCCCGTTAGGATAAAATGAGAGTTGTACCCTCCGCAAGATAAACCTGCCAGAATCGAAAGACCTATCGCAATACGACCCGCTCACGCCGGAAAACTAACAATCAATAGCCGAACCGCTGCTCATATGCGGTGTGATCCAGCCACTCGACGATCACCGCCCCCGTCGCTCGCCGGGGTACGGATCACCTTCCACGACTCTATCGGGGTGTAATCCCAGAGAAGTGCCGGGACCGCATAAACCGCGCGGGTGCACTGTTCGCCCGGACAATACAGGATAATATATGATATCGGAGATCTCAAGACTGCACGTAGTACCAAAAAGAATATCCCTTATTACGTAGTTCCGGGAACGGCGCCCGGGGCAGAGATCGTATGGATGAAGATTTCACAAAAAAACGGCCGGAAAAGCAATACCATGAGGTTACAAGACTCGACTCTCCTGCGTGACCTGGACAGGACGCTCGCCCTTGCAGGGGTCATCCTCTCGCTCGCCCTGATCGTCTATCTGGGCAGGAAGAGCAGCGGGGTGGTGTACCAGCTCACCGGGGTCCTCACCCTCATCTCCTGCCTGCTCTGGCTGGCGATCCGGAAACGCCACACCTTCGCCTTCCACCCACCCGGGTCACGGACGCTCGCATCCTTCTGGACAATCTGTTTTTTCGGGCTCTACACCGCAAGCCTCCTCGAGGTGCACCTCCGGCCGCATCAATATGAGCGCCCTCTCCTGTACTTCATCCTGACAGCACTCATGGCAGGCGTCCTCGCCTGCGAGATCTTCACCTCGGGCCGGCGGCGCGGCGCACTCATCTTCATCCAGGTGCTGCTGCTGGGCCTGAGCGTCGCCTGGTCCCAGCTGCTGATCTTCCCGAGCCTCCTCGGGGTAGACCCCTGGTACCATTCCGATCTCACCCAGCAGATCCTGGGCGCGGGCTTCATTCCAGAGAATTATGTTTATGCAACCCTGCCGCTCTTCCACCTCATGATCGCCGCCACCTCCCTCATCACAGGCCTTTCGTACAAATTCGCCGCAATGGCCTCGGTGAGCCTCGGGCAGATCCTCTGCAACGCCATATTTGTCTACCTCATTGCAAGCCGTCTCTTCAGGAGCCAGAGGATAGGCTGGCTGGCCGCCCTGATGGTGGTGATCGGAAACCATCATATTAACATGTCCTACTGGTCCATCCCCAACGCATTTGCCGCCGTTTTTATTCCAATCGCCCTCTATCTTATTCTCTTCAGGTTCAGGGATCGTTTCCCCGCTAAATCCGCCGCACTCTGTGTTGTCGTACTGGCAGCCACCATTCTGACGCATACCGTCGCCGCCATGTGCATGGCCATACTTCTCTTCATCGCCTGGGGCGCGTTCGCCTTTTATGAGGTCTATCACCCGGAAATGGAGAATAATTTTCCGTTATATATCCCGAACGGCTTTCTTATAGGGATGTTCGCCTGGTGGACCTACGCCTCCAATAGTATCGAGTCACTGGGCAGCCTCCTCAGGCGGGGATTTAGCATAGACGTCTTCGTGACGACGCCCGAAGAATTTCTGGGTTCTGCAACCGTTGTCCCGATCTCGGAGCAGCTGTTCAACAACATCGGGATGTTCCTCTTCTTCACAGTCTCGTTCATCGGGATTTTTTCCATGATCTCGCCGAAAGGGAACCGCCTGAGTTTTGCCATCGCATGCACGGGAGTGGCTCCCCTCGCCATCAGCTTCTTCTCCCTCATCTCAGGGCACTCGGTGATCGAACACCGGTGGTGGTACTTCTCCCAGATCCTCCTGAGCATCCCGCTGGCGGTCGCGCTCTCTACCGCCGGGGCGTCGAACCTGAAGAGACCCCGCGTGGTCTCCTTCTTTGCCTCCGCATTCGTTGTTGTCCTGAGTTTCCTGATGATCATGAGCCCTCCGGCAAACATCGACAACCATATCTTCTCTCCGGTCACCGGGTTCACCTACGCCTATACGCAGTCGGAGATCGTCGCCAGTGATTTTTTTGCCGTGCACGCGGCAGGAGCGATCGCTTCTGACAGCGCCTACTGCACAAATCCAAGCAGCAGCATGTTCGCGCATGTCTATGGGATCGGGGAAGAGCGGTTGATCGAGCTGGACGACTCGTTGATCTCCGGCACGTTCGACCGCGACGGTTCGATGAAAATCATACGATCGAAATGGCTCAGGGAGCCCATGATCATGGGGGGGCTGATCCTGCATGTACGCCCGGATATAAACGCACATATCTCAAGCCTGGGTTTTAACAGGGTGTATGAGAACGCCGCCGCAACCGGCTACACCGGGTGAAGACGCCGGAGAGAGAAACCTTCGTAAGGGGCCGGGCATATATCTCATGCATCGACAGGGGATACCGGATGGCAAAGCTGGTGCTGATCGACGTTGAGACCGGGATGCGGGTCAGGCACGTGATCCGGAGCATGAAGCAGGCGCGCAGGCAGCAGGAATGGTACGAGACCGCACTCGGGCGGCGGGTGCGGATCGAGAAGGTCTTCGAGAGGCGGTGAAGGCCGCGGAAAAAAGAGGGTGGATCCGTTCTGGAGGGATCCCCCGGTCAGAAGGCTCACTCCACCGTGTAGGTGAAGTAGGTTCCCCAGTTGCCCTTCTCGACAAAGCGCGGACCGAAGCCCCAGGCGGTCTCCTCACCCTCGCCGCACGGGACCGGGACGACGACGATGATCACCTGCCCGCCCTCGGGCACCAGGACGATCGCGACCAGATCGCCCGGACCGGGCACAAAGCCCTCGCCGTTCGCATATGCGGCGGCGAGGATCTCCCCGACGCGGCTCTCGTCATAACCCGTATAGGTCTCGTGTTCGGGGTCGTCATCGACGAGGCGCCAGATCGCCCGCTGGACATCTCCATAGGTGTACGCGCCGTTGCTGCCCTGTTGCCCCACAAAGTTCTGGTTGATGATCCAGTTCACCAGGTCCAGGTTCTCCGGGTGATCGATGGCGCCGGACGGGATGTCGCCGCAGCTCGAATAAACCGCTGCCAGGTAATCCCGACATTTTTCAATATTAATTCCGGTGTTTACGCACCAGCCCGGATAGATGCCGTCAAGGGTCGTTCCCCCCGTCACCGTCACCTCGGGGAGGTACGCGGGGCCGCCCTCATACCCGAACGTCACCTGAATCGTCACCCCGTCGGGGAGCATCCCTTCCAGACCGTCCAGCCCGCCGGGCTTCTGCACGACGGCGTGGGCGGCAACATACAGCGTACCACGCCCCACATCGTCCAGCGGGATCATAAAAGTGTCCGAGCCCACGCACGGGTCATAGCACTCCCCGTATTCGAACTGCCCAGGGATCGGGTTGCCGTTCACCGCCGGCGACTTGCCGTTCTTCGCCTCCGGTTTGCCATTTCCCGTCTGCGGGATCGCGGCAAGAGCGTCGGCGACCGCGAGGTGCGTCTCGGCGAGGCACCACCCGTCCTTCGCGAGGAACTTCACATACAGATAGTCGTCATCGTTCCAGACCAGCACGTCCCCCGCATCGGTGTGCTGCCCCGCGACCAGGTCGGTCGCGAACGGATCATCTTCGGTCTGCGCCATCGCCGGCGCACCGATGCAGAGAAGCCCGAGAACCAGCGCTGCAATAAATATTCGTCTCATTCTTCACGCTCCATAGTATTCTGGTGAACGCACGCGCATTATTATCCGCATGCACCTCACCATCATTTTAATTCAAATATTTATATATTTTCATCGCCGCCAGATCCCGAACGGCCCTGTTTCGAAAATGATGAGAAATGATCAGGTCGATCTCCCTGCCGCCGAAGATGCGTCAACCGGCCCGGCGCCCTCACCGGTACCTGAAGGCGCCACCGGGGACCAGGAGTTCAAACCGGGCGCCCTTTCCCGGCGTCCCGGTCTCCCTGATGGCGATGCCGGTGATCGCAAGGATCTCCCTGGAGAGAAACAGCCCGAAACCCGTGTGGACGTAGTACTCCCGCCTGAAGATCTGCTCTTTCAGGCCGGCCGGCACCCCTGCACCGTCGTCTTCGAACACAAGGACCAGGTCGTTCCCGGACGGTTCCGCAGAGACGCCGATCCTGGTGACCGCACCCCCGTGCCTGAGGGAGTTCTCCACCAGGTTGTAAAAGACCTTCTGGAGCAGGGGATCGGCGTAGACCTCCAGATCCCCGACGTCCGCGGCGAGGATCCGCAAGGCTTCGGGCAGACCGGAAGCCGCAACCCTCACGGTCTCTTCGACGTCGAACCAGCGGGGAGCGTTCACCCCGATCTCCTCGTAGTCGCGGGTGAACAGGATCTGGCGCTCGATGGTGCGGGCCGCATCCATGGACCTGGCGAGCATACGCACGGTATCGGGATCGCGGACGTCGTCGATGAGGAGGGTCATCGATCCCAGGAGAACCGTCAGCTGGTTCAGGATATCGTGCCTGGTGATGCTTGAGAGCAGGTTCAATTTTTTGTTCACCATCTTCAGGGCCGTCTCGTCCCGTTTCCGTTCGGTGATGTCGATGGTCGTCCGGACGTAGCCTATCGGCTCGCCTTCGGGATTCGTCTCGCGGGTGCCGCTGCCAAGAACCCAGAACACTGCTCCGTCAGGACGCAGGAAGCGATACTCCTCCTGGAATTCGCACTTTCCACCGAGAACGTCGCTCCACCGGGCAAGCACCCGGTCCCGATCATCGGGGTGAAGGGCTCGCTCCCAGCCTTTGCCCAGGGCCTCCTCAAGGGGGACGCCGGTGATGGCCGACCAGTACGAGTTCACATATACGCAATCGCCAGAACGGTCGGTCCTGAAGATCCCTACCGGAGCGATCTCGGCGAGGGTGTGATACCGGCGTTCGCTATCCACGAGCTGCCGGTAGATTTCGGCATCGTTGAAGGCCAGAGCAACGATATCTGCAAACACCGCCGCAAGAGCGGCATCGTCGCCGGTAAAACCTTTCGGTTTGCCGGCAAAACCCAGCAGCCCGAGGGACGAACCCTCGAAGAGGAGCGGGGCGATGAGAATGTTCCCGAGGGCCGAACCGCCGGACGGGAGGACCTGCCCCCACCTGCTGCCGGGAAGATCGTTCTCGATCGCGGCGCCGTCGCCGGGGTACGACCCTGCCCGAAGGCTCCCGACGAGCGCCGAAAGTGAGGATTCGACGTCGCGGCCGCCCGCACCCGGATCGAGGATCAGCGCCCCGCCCCCCTCCTCGAAGACCGTGAGAAACCCTGCCCGCGCCCCGACAAGGGCCCTGCAGGAGTCGAAGAGCAGGCGGGCCCTGGCCGAAAAGTTCTCCCTGGTGGGGAGGGACCAGGAGGTTTCGTGCGGGCGCGGCCGCCGCTCAGGCGCCGCCGCGCCCGAACGCACCGCCCCGAGGACGGCGCCGCCGGCGTCCCTGAACACTCTGCTGCGCCAGGCGATCCGGCGTAGCGACCCCGAGCCGGTGAGGACGGTCTCCGCCGCACCGGCCTCGGCGTCGCCCCGCTCCAGGGAGCGCCTGAACGCCAGGCGTGCGTCGGCCCGATCGGGTTCTGGGATGCAGGTCTCGAACCAGTCCCTGCCGATCAGCCGCTCCCTCGGGTAACCGAGAAGATCGCACCCCTCCTGGTTGACGAAGCGGACCCGCCCGTCCGCACCGAGGACCAGGAGAGCGAAATCCGCATGATCGATATAGAGGGCCAGATCAGGGCCGGACGCTCCGGCCTCACGGTCAGCGTCAGACATCTCGATCCCTAAGACGATCTGCCGCATCATAAAGATCTGCTTCGTGTGCCGACCGACGGCAGAGGGTCGGGATCCCGGAGAAAAAGGCAGACCGGTCGGCAGAGGTCGCCGGGGCCCGGGCCAGCTTACAATGAGTAAAAAACACCCATGCCGGAAAATAATGCAGTTAAAGAGATCATATCCAAATCATACCACAAAAAACCAGGATCTGCGCCAGATAAATATTTTTTTATACCAGACCACCACCCTGAGTGGGCGCGCATAAGCGGCCCGAAAAACGGAGGGGGACCATGAGAAGAATAATTCAAAAATCAGACACTTTATGGATAATGATCGTAACGGGCATTCTGCTTTTCGCCCTGTTCCCGGCGACCGGCGCCCTCACGGAGAGCCTGCCCATTGATCAGGAAAGGAGCGAATTCGGAGCGTTCGCCGATAACGAGTCTTTGATCGACCTTGAAATAACAAAAATCACCTGGCTGCCTGAAAACCCGAAGGCCGGCGACCAGATCGCCTTTGCGGCGGTCGTCAGAAACAACGGACCGGGATCGCTTGCCCCGGCCCGTTTCGGTGACATCTGGTTTTTCATGCTCCCGGGGATCGAGTTCTCCATCGACGGAACCGACGTTGTGTACGGCGGGGGTTACGCCATATACCGGCGTGACCCGGT